>CAZYJB010000525.1:0-3991 GCA_964647675.1 uncultured Verrucomicrobiota bacterium
AAGACGGACTCATCCAATCTTGGGCCAATGAAGTGGTCTGGATGAATCCACCGTATGGCCAGGGCATCGGCGCCTGGATCGCGAAAGCCTTCGACGCAGCCCAGCATGAACAGGCGACGGTGGTTTGCCTGATTCCGGCGCGGACCGACACCCGCTGGTGGCACCGGTACGTCATGAAACATGAAATCCGCCTGTTGCGCGGGCGCCTGCGATTCGGGGAGGCGACGGCGTCGGCGCCGTTTCCCTCGGCGATCGTGGTCATGCGACCCAGGAGCTTCCGGTTGGTAGGCTTCGAACCTTGAGAAGGAACCCCGGTCAGAACCGACCTGCTTGCCATTCTTGAGGCAAACGATTCGCCCGCGTGAATTCTTAAGCGCGAGCTCGGGGGAGAACCGGGGCCGGGTCCAGGTGGAGCGCAGGCCCGGAGGGCGGCAACGCCGCGGCGCAGCCGCCGAGCAAGACCTGGACGCGGAACCGGTCGACCAACACTGGGCCGCGCGATTTCACGCCGGTTGACGGTCGGTTCGTCGACTCTCCTTCTTTGCCGATTTCGAGATGCCCTTGGCGGCGTCGAACAAGTCGCCGGGTTTGACCCCCAGGGCTTCGGCGAGGTGAACGACCTCAAAGTCGGCGATCCAGCGGATTTGCGCTTCGACCTTCGCGTAAGTCCCTCGGCTCAAGTCCCAGCCTTGCAGGTTGAGTCGTGCTACGAACATCGGTTGTGTCAGACCGGCGCGGTCGCGGAGTTGGCGCACGATCGGACCGAGGAGATTGCGGGGCTTTTTCACGTTCCAAATTCGGAGCTTGACCCTGCGGCTCGTGGGATCAGCTTCGGCTCCGATTTCGGAGCGTTCGTGATGCTCGCTACCGAGCCCAAAACCCAACCCCTATCCCCTCGTTCACCATGTTTCTCCGCAGTCTCCTTGCTCCCTCACGCCCCGCTCCTTCCGCATGTGTCGGCGGACACCGATGCCCTGACATTCTGGAACTGGATGCGGGCGATTTTGCGGTCATCGGGGCCGACATCACCGAAGCCGCCATCGACCATCTTCCGCCCGGAAGCGGTTGCGGCCCGGACGAGCGCATCGTCCGGATTCCGCGATCGATCCTGACCCACGCGAAATCAAGCATCCCGGACCCAACGTGACAGGAGCGCCGCGCGCGTCGACCGATGACGGACTTGAGCATACGCGGAAGCTCCTAGAGTCTGTCGGCATGGGTAAAGAGAGGCCGGGTTGGAGTACGGGTCGGGTCGGCCGGCGTGGAACGATTGTCCTTACGGCAGCCACTCGGCGGCGATATGGGCTCGAGGACGGAAGCCTTTTCATTTCCGAGGAGCGAGACGACGGCGTTCTGATTCGTCCGGCCAAAGCGGTTCCGGCCGACCTTGCAGAGGTGCGCCGCAAGGTCCGCGTCGGCTTGAATCAGCTCGATCGAGGCGAAGGCATCCCTGGTGAAGAGGTCGAAGCGGAATTGCAACGGGTGAGTATAGCGTTCCGATCCACGAAGAAATGAACCCGCACGTCGTCGCTCCGGCTACGGAGTATGCAAAAGCTCGTGGGTCAGGCCGTTGGTCTTTGCGACGTCGTGGGCCATTGCCTTGGGGCGGCTGTGGTTCATGCGGTGGGCGGCATCCTCGATGGGTTCGCCGGCGATGTAGATTCGAGTGGCGCCGCGCGCGCGCGAGGCTTGGACGTAGGTCAGTTCGCGGGACTGCATGGTCCCGATGAGCACGAACACTTCCTCGGCTGTGATTCCCTGGGCGCGGTGCGTGGTGAGCGCGTAGCCGAGTTGCAGATGGGAATACTTGGCGCAGTCGACCTTCACTTCCCGTGTGTGATCCATGGCGATCGTCAGAGCGGTCCCCTCGCGTTTCACCAAGGTTCCCATCTCGCCGTTGAAAACCCCGAGCGTGGCGTTGTTGCGGAGGAACAGAATGCGGTCGTTCAGAAAGAAGCGCTCCTCCCCCATCCCCACGGGTTCCCCGGGCAAGCGCCCAGCGTCGAGGCGTGCTTGCTGGGCAAGTGAGTTGAGTCGCGCGACCTCCGACTGGGTCCCGGCCAGGATCACTCGTCCGCGTGGGTCCTCCCGTCCACTGCGGCACCAGTCGGCGAGAAGTCGGCCCTCGGCGCTTTCCGGTTCCGCCTGCACGGTCAGCAGTCCCCGGGCGTCGTAGGCTGCCAAGGCGAGTTCGGCGCGTCCGAAAGCGAAATCCTTCACGGCATCCCGGGCCCACGCTTCGCGTTGTCGGAGGATCTGAGTGAGATCGGAGGTTCCCAACGACCTGGAAAGTGCGGCGAATCCACCTCCCGCCTCGATGGACTGAAGTTGTCCTGCGTCGCCGGCGAGGACCAGCTTCGCACCGGTTTTGGAGCAGGCGACCGCGACGTCGCGCAGTTGGCGGGTCCCCACCATGGCGGCTTCGTCGATGAGCACCACCGATCGGGGATCCAGGACACGCTCGCCCCGCTGAATCTCCCCGAGCAATCGGTGGAGCGTTTGGCTGGGGATACCGCTTCCTTCCTGGAGACCGGAAGCCGCTTTGCCGCTGAGGCAGGCGCCGGCGACGGTCAGTCCCTGGATTTCCCAGATCTCCCGTGCGACGCCAAAGGCGAAGGACTTCCCGGTACCGGCCATGCCCGACACCAGTTGAATGCCTCCGCGTGTTGCCGTGACCGATTCGATGGCGGTGCGCTGTTCGGCGCTGAGGTTGGGATGTTGATCGAGAACCAGGTCGCTGATCCACGGTGGATTGGCGATCGGTGACTCGGCTTGGCGAAGGTCTGCGGTCGTTGCCAGGAGTTGCTTCTCGGCTTGGAGGATCTCCTCCGTGGTGAAGCGTTCCTCCCGCCGGTACTCGCCGAGGGGTATGAGGCGTTGAGAACGGAGCAGGGCGTCGCGGAGCTTGCGAACGTCGGCCGCATCCAGTCCCCGCCCCTGGGCTTCCTCGGCGAGGGCCCGGGCGAGATCGCGGATGGCGAAGTGACTCTCGTGCAGGGTGAGGCGATCGAGGGCCGTTTCGGAGGTTACCCGTCGCTCGACGGTAAGGTCTCGGGGTCGAAATGTGGTGTCCAAGAGCCACGAGAGTTCCCGGGTGCTCCAATGGTGATCTCGGCCGACTTGTTGCCATTCGGCGAAGAGTTCCTCCCGGGGACGGGCGACTTTGCGCGACCGGGTTTCGAAGGCGACCGCCTCGGCGGCTTTCGAACCCGAGAGGCCGCGTTCACTCAGAACCGATTCGATCTCCCGGCGGCGTTTCGAGAACGTGGCCACGAGTTCGCGGTCCACGCCGAACAGTTGGAAAGCGCGTCCGTCCCTGACGGCACGCAGCCCCAAACGCCGTTCCAATTGGGCCGCAAGTTCGACGCGGAACATGGCGTCGGCGGTGTGCTGATGGCGAAAGAGCTCGCGTGGATCGATGGTGCCGGTGGAACCGTTGGGCCGGACACAGACGTTGAGGAGTAGTGTATGCACATGCAACTGGGGGTCTTGTGCGCGACTCGTCGAATGCGGAAAGGCGGCGAACACCAAGGAAGCGCTTTCCCGGATGACCCCATCTTCCCCACGACGGGTGACCACGCCGATGCCTTCGAGGTAGCGAGTCCCCTCGCCGGCCGCCTGATTCACCGCTGCCTCGATCTGTTGCCGAACGACGGGGGAAGCCTGGCTCCAGGCGGTGCTCACCGACTTGGGAACGCTCCAGGTCAGGTCCCATCCGGAACGTCGGTTCGAGGAACCTGCATTTCGAACCAGCTCCGTTTCCCCGTCCGGGCTGACCCCCTGAAACAGATTTCGGAACTGGTCCTTGTTCAGCGTTCCCTCCAGCCCGAGGGCTCGCGCGCCTTGCCCCAGCCAAAAGCCCGGCGGTTCCTCCGCGTCGAGGTAGTAGTCGTCGCTGGAAGCAAGGTTCAAGTAGTACTCGCCTTGTACGCCGCCCTTGATCGACTTCGAAATCGACAACACCGGAGCCCTCGCTAAGTCAAACGCAGTT
>CAZYJB010000526.1:0-3988 GCA_964647675.1 uncultured Verrucomicrobiota bacterium
AGTTGCCCGGGATGACGGCCGGGGCGCTCCAGCAGAATCTCCGTGCGCTTGCCGGGAGCCAGGTCGCGCCAGCCGCTTTCCCAGGCGCGATGGGCCGACTCAACCGCCTCCTGCACATCCGCCGCCTCGGCGGCCGCCACTTCCGTGAAGATCTCCTCCGTGGCCGGGTTCACGAGGGGCGTGCGCCGACTGCCGCGCCCCTCGCGGGACTGTCCATCGACAAAAAGCTGGGTTGGAAACGTCATCGGCACGAGTCAACCAAACCCCGGCCGTGCTGACAACTTGGCCGACCCCTTCGCACGCAGCGCTGGCTGCTAGCGGAGGCGGACCCCGGCCGGCGGTCCCTTGAAACGGCGACGCTCGAGTCCGAACCACACCACCACCATCAGGCCGACAGTGGCGGCGAGAATGGGCAGCGCTTGTTGGTTGGGCGGCTGGACTCCGAGAACGACCAGGAAGGCACACCCCACCGCCGACACGGCGGCGAGCGGACGATACCACGGCCCCAGGCTCCATTGGCCCATGCGAGTCCACCGACGGCCATGCGCCAGAAAACCAGCCGCCACGGGAAGCACGTACGAAACGTAGAGGAAGACCGTGCCCATGGCCGCGATGGTTTCGTAACGCAGCGTGACGATCAGGGCCGCCGAGGAAACCGCGGCCACCCAGACGGCCACCGAGGGCGATTGCGTCGTGGCATGCACCCGGCGCAAGGAGTGCGAGAACGGCAACCCGCCATCGCGCGCGAAGGCGTAGGTCATCCGCGAGGCCGAGGTCAGGGCCGCCAGGCCGCAGAGATACTGGGTGAGCACGATGCCGATCAACAGCGACCAGGCGAGCGGCGCGGGCAGAGCGGTCTTCATGATCCAGGGGACCACTCCTGCCCCCTTCTCCACGCCTTCGCGGAGGTCCGACATCGCCAGCAGCAGGGCGGCGATCATGATCCAGCCGACCAGCGCGGAGACCCACACCGATCGCACGATGCCGCGCGGCACGTTGGCGGCGGCCCCCACGGTTTCTTCCGACGTATGCGCCGAGGCGTCGAAGCCGGTGATCGTGTAGGCCGGCAGCAGAAATCCGAGGCAGAACAACCAGGCCAGGTTCGCCTGCTTCGGGAAGACCGGCGCGCCTTCCGGGTGTCCGCTGAAATTGTCGAAGGTCCACAGCCTCGACCACTCGGGATTTCTCACGCTCGCCGCCAGCGCGACGATGAGGACCGCCGCCACGACGAGGATGAGCCAGCCGCTGAAGTCGGTCAGGCGGGTGGTCAGACGGATGCCGTAGTGGTTGAGCAACGCCTGCGAGAGCGTCATACCCACGACCACGAGCGTCTTCAGAACCCCGGGGCTGGTGCCGGTGGGAAGATCGAAAGTGGCGACGGTGAAATCGAAGACGCCGGCATTGATGGCGCCGAGGACGGTGATCAGTCCGGCGAGATTGAACCACGCAGTGCACCAGCCGCAGGCGCGTCCGCCCAGCAGGCTGGCCCAGTGATAGAGGCCGCCCGCAGTGGGAAAGGCCGAGGCCACCTGGGCCATCGTCGCCGCCACAGCCAGTGAGAAGAGACAGACCAGCGGCCAGCCGAGACCGAGGCTCGCCCCGCCCACCGAGCCCAGTCCCACATGGAACGAGGTGATGCCGCCCGCGAGGATGCAGATGATCGAGAACGAAATGGCGAAGTTCGAAAAGCCCGACATGCGCCGCGCCAGCTCCTGCTCGTAACCCAATTGCCGCAGCAGGTGCTCGTCGTCGTGGGCGGGAGGCGTGCTCATGGCTGTCGGACTCGGTGCTCCCGGAGACCCTCCGGGGTCGCCTCGGTGATCAGAGCACTTCCTGGTAAAGGGCGCGGAAGTCGGCCGCTGTCACGGGCACCGGATTGGTCTTGTGGCACGGGTCCTCGACAGCCTGCGCCACCAAGGACTCGAGGTGTGCCTGGGTCACCCCGTGTTCGCGCAGCTTCGAGCTCAATCCGATGCCGGCAAGAAACGACATCAGGAAGCCCACCGTCTGGCAGTCCGCCTCGCCGTCGGTGCACTTCACGAGATCGAGCCCGCAGGCGAGCCCCACGCGCCGGTAGATTCCCGGAACGCGGCGCGCGTTGAAATTCATGACCGCGATCAGGCACAGCGCATTGGCGAGGCCGTGGTGCATGCCGCAGATCGTGGAGAGCGGATGCGCCATCGAGTGCACGGCACCGAGATCCTTTTGGAACGCCACGGCTCCCATGGCCGCCGCGACCAGCATGCGACCGCGCGCGTCGAGGTCGGCTCCGTTCCGGTACGCCCGCGGCAACGCTTCGGCGATGAGGCGGATGCCCTCCAGCGCGATGCCGTCGCACATGGGATGGAAGGTGGGACAGGTGTAGCTCTCGATGCAGTGCACCAGCGCGTCTGCCCCGGTGGCCGCGGTGAGCTTGGGCGGCAGTCCGACCGTGAGCTCAGGATCGAGGATGACGAGCTTCGCCAGGAGTTCGGGATGAAAAATGACGGCCTTCCGATGCGTGGCGTCGAGTGTCAACACCGAGCTGCGTCCCACTTCGCTGCCCGTGCCGGCGGTGGTGGGAATGGCCACCAGCGGTGCCAGGCCCGACCAGTCGGCCGCGGTGGTGTAGAACGCGCCGAAATCGAGGTCCGGCTTCTTCACCAGCAACCTCGCTGCCTTGCCGGCATCGAGCGGACTGCCACCACCGAGGGCGATTACGCCGTCGCAGCCCTTCTCGACAAACTCCTTCGCGGCCTGACGGGAGTCGCCTTCCACGGGATTCGGATGCACGCCCGAGTACACATGCCAATCCCGGCCGCGTCCCCCTTCCCCGAGGGCAGCGGACAGCAACCGAAAGGCGTCGGTGCCCGCCACGCCCGCGTCCGTCACGACGAGCGGCCGACGGACACCGAGGCGGCCCAGATTCTCCGGCAGTTCACGGATGGCGCCCGCTCCATAAAGCGTGCGCGTGGGGAAGGAAAACGACGTGAGAGTAGCCATCGCGGCGATGTCGTCGCACGGGTCGGCACGCCGTTCAAGCCTGCGAACGACGGCCCGATGCTCGCGAACGCGGCCGGTCAGCGTCCGCTGGAGGCGACCTGTTGCGCGGGCAGGATGCGCAGCCGGACGGTCTGCGAAGCCTGTCCATCGTCGGCGTTCGCACGCAGGTGGAACGAGCGCACACCCGGCCGCACGATCTTGGAAGCCGTGATGAAGAACTCACGCTCGGTCTGGCCCTCCACGATGAGCAGGCCGTTCAGTCCGATGTTATCCACGTAGACGCCGTGCGGGAGGTTCCGCCCGGAGTCTTCACCGCCGAGTTCGATGCGCCCGGTGAAATCGTGGCGCACGGCGCGAACGCGGGCCGTGATGGTCTCCCCCGGTCGGATCGAGAATTCGAGCGGTTGCCCCGCTTCCTCCCGCACGTGGCGCCGGTCTTCGGACGGGAGAATCTCCACGGTGACCTTGGGAGGCGGCGCTAATTGTAAGTCGCCGAGGCCAGCCATGACGTGTTCCTTACGGCTGCCAGCAATGTCCGCACTGGCGGTGACCTGGATCGCCTTGTCCAACTCCGGGCCGGGATCCTGGGCGTCCCGCGCAGCATAGACGACCCCCACCGCCGCGAAATGCCCGGCTTCGATCTCCACTGGCCCGGACCAAGTGAAGCCTGGAGGCAGTCCGGTCACGTCGATGCGAATGGGGCCCGTGAACCCTTCCCGTCGCTCGGCGCGAAACGATACCTCGCGGCCTGAACCGGGCGAAACCTTGAGTCCGGACGGCGAAGAGGTGACTTCGAAGTCGGGCGCTGGCGCCCGCGCGGTCAGGGTGTACTCGAACTTTTCAGGCGCGCCGAATCCACGCACGTCGCTCACGCGAACCAGGTAGTCTCCGTCGGTCGGCGCCTCGAAGGTCAGCGCGGAATCAGCGCCATAACGCCGCGTGCATTCGTCGTCGTTGGCGAACATCAGGCGGAACACCGGCAGACCGTTCGGTGCGGGCTGACTCC
>CAZYJB010000527.1:0-3987 GCA_964647675.1 uncultured Verrucomicrobiota bacterium
GATGATCGGCGCGCCATTCGGCCACCGCGCCGCCGAGTCCGCCCAGGACGCTGTGTTCCTCGACTGTGGCCACCACGCGATGGCGCGCGAAGAGTTCGGCCAGCAGCGCCTCGTCGAGCGGTTTCACCGTGTGATGGCTGTAGACCGCGATGGAGATGCCTTCGGCGGCGAGGCGATTCGCGGCCTCCAGCGCCACCGGCAGCACGGTGCCGGTGCTGAGCAACGCCACCTCGCCTCCCTCGCGCACGCGGATCGCGCGGCCGAGGGTGAACACAGGCTCGGCCGTGTGCACCGCCGGTTCGCCTTTCTTGCCGATGCGGATATAGACCGGTCCATCGTGGGCGAGCGCGGCCTTTAGCGACGCGCGCACCTCGGCCGCGTCCGCCGGCGCCACGACGGTGAGCCCGGGCAGCAGGCGAAGCATGCCCATTTCCTCGCAGGAATGGTGGGTCGCGCCCAGCGAGGCGTAGGACAGGCCGGCACCCGTGCCGACCAGAACCACGGGCACGTGATGGTAGCAGACGTCGATGCGGATCTGTTCGAGACAGCGGTAGGTGAGGAAGGGTGTGATGGTGTAGCACACCGGCCGCATCCCGCTCATGGCCATGCCGGCGGCGACGCCGATCATGTTGGCCTCGGCCACGCCGCAGTTGATGAAGCGGCCCGGGCACTTGGCCTTCAGATCGTCGAAGAGCCGGTTGCCGATATCACCGCTGAGCAGCACGACACGCGGGTCCGCCTGGGCAAGGAGGGTGATCTGCTGGGCAAATGCGTTGCGCATGGGCTGGATTATTCCGAGTTACTCGTGCGCCGGGACCCCGAGCTGCCGGGCGGACTCCTCGACTTCCTCGGCCTTCGGGATGCGGTAGTGCCAGTTGTTGTCGTCCTCCATGAAGGAGACGCCCTTGCCCTTCACGGTATGCGCCACCAGCGCGATGGGCTTGCCGCTGCCATCCGGCACGCGCGCCAGGGCCGCCACCAGCGCCGCCATGGTGTGGCCGTCCACCTCGTGCGCGGACCAGCCGAACGCGGCCCATTTGTCGCGCAGCGAGGACAGCGCCATGACCTCGTTGCTGCGGCCGGTGGCCTGCCACTTGTTGTAATCGACGATCACGACGAGGCGATCGAGGCGCTGTCCGGCGGCGAACATGGCCGCCTCCCAGACCGTGCCCTCGTTGCACTCACCGTCGCTCAGGCAGACGAACACGCGATGGTCCGAGCCGCGCAGGCGACCGGCCAGCGCCATCCCAACACCGACCGGCAGTCCGTGACCGAGCGAGCCCGTGGCCAGTTCCACCCCCGGCGCGCACCCGGGCGCCGGCTGTTCCGCCAGGGGCGCGCCGTGCTGGCCGAAGGTGTCGAGCAATGCCTTGGAGAAGAACCCCCCCTCCGCCAGCACGGCATACCAGGCCGAGGCCGCGTGACCATTGCACAGGATGAACCGGTCGCGATCCAGATCCTGGGGCCTCGCCGGATCAATGCGCAGCGCGGTCCAGTAGGCCGCGACCAGAATGACGAGGCAGGACAGCGCGGATCCAAGGTGCGGCGTGCCCGCCGTGTGCGACATCCGGATGACGCGCTGGCGCATGCGGCGCGCGATCAATTCAAGAGCCGGAATGTCCGGCGCGGCGGGAGTGGAAAAGCTCATGGCGTCGGGAGATGGATGATGCAATGGATGACCTCGCCCGACCGCATGCGTGCGATGCCATCCTCGATTTCCTCGAGGGCGATGCGGTGCGACACCATGCCACGCGGGTCGAAGCGCCCGTCGCGCATCATGCGCAGGTAACGCGGAATGTCCTCGGCGGGCCTGCTCCCGCCCCCTTCGGATCCCGTGAGACGCTTGCCGTGATGCAGCGGCAGGGTGTGGATCGAGATCTGCTTCTCGTGGGACATCACCCCCACCCCCACCAGGCGGCCCTTGGGTCCCACGAGATGGTAGGCCGCCTCGATCACCTTGGGCTGGCCGCTGCCGTCCACCACGACGTCCGGCGACTGCCCGCCGAGCACCCGGCGCACGCCTTCGGTGAGATCCTCGTTGGTCGAGTTGACCGTGTGCGTGGCGCCGAACGCGCGGGCCTTCTCGAGCTTGTGATCGTGCAGATCGACCGCGATGACCGGGTGCGCGCCGGCGAGGTTGGCGCCCAGCACGGTACCGAGGCCGATGCCGCCGCAGCCAATGACCACCACGGATTCGCCCAGGCGAACGGCGGCGTCGTGGTTGATGACACCGAACCCGGTGGTCAGCGTGTCCGCCAGCAGGCAGCACACCTCGGGATCGGTGTCGGCCGGCACCGAGGTGACCCGGTTTTCCGAGAGCACGGCGTACTCCTGGAAGGTGGTGATGCAGCCGGCATTCGCCGCCCTTCCCTTCCACTGGTAGAGGGCGGGCCGGGCGTCGATGCCGCGCCCGGGACGCCAGTGGCAGACCACGCGGTCGCCGACCTTGACGTGCCGCACCTCGGGTCCGATCTCGACCACCGTGCCGCAAGCCTCGTGGCCGAGCAGGTGGGGAAGCCATTTGTCGGGACCCTTCACCCCGTCGATCTCGCCGATCTGCGATCCGCAGATGCGCGTGGCAACGATGCGCACCAGCACCTGTCCGAAGCCCAGCGCCGGAACCCCGACCTCGTCGAGCACGAGCGGCTTCCGCTGTTCGACGAGAATGGCGGCACGGGTTTTCATGGCGGGAGTCGAAGGCGATCGGAGTGGCGGGCGTGGACAGGATCAGATGTTGAGCAGCGACATGCCACCCTGGATGAGGGTCGGTTTGGAGATGGGACGCCGGTTGCCCACGATGCGCACCGCCTGCGCGCCCGCGAGCTGGCCCAGGAAGGTGGTGAGCGGCAGCGCCAGGCCGCGCGCCGCGGCCAGTGCCACCACCGAGAAGAACGCGTCGCCCGCACCAATGGTGTCCACGACATCCGTCTCGAGAGGTGGGCACGCGCACACGGGATCCCTTCCGTTGCCGCCCAGCGTTTCGACCCCGCCACGCGTCAGCCAGCCACACCGCGCCTTCAACTGGACCCGCAGCGCTTCGAGTTCGGCCGCGTGGTCCACGTGCCGGCGGCCGCAGGCGAGGATCAGCTCCTGTTCGTCGAGCGTGAACACATCGGCGCGCGCGTACTGCCGGTTGATGACATTGAAGCCGTGATTGTTCGAGTTGGTTTGGCAGTTGAGCGCCAGGAACGGCGCCTCCTTCTGGATCAACTCGCGCACGCGCGGCTGCATCAGTCCGTGTCCGAAATCGAGCAGGAGCACGACGTCGACGCCGCGCAATTCCTCGCGCAACCGCGCCAGCACGCGGTCCCCGACCTCAGGCGACGGCGGTGCGGCGTCGAGGTAGTTCACGGCGAAAAGCTTCCTCACCTCCTTGCCGGGCACGGACGGTTCGATGAAGCGCTGCTTCACGACCGAGGTGAATCCGGGCTCGCGCAGGGTGCGATCGGCATTGCCGGGGACATGCCGGGCGATTTCCTCGCGCACCCAATCCTCGGTGCCGAGCAGGCTGAAGAAGCGCACGTCGTCGGCGAACTCGCGCACATGCCGGAACACGGCGAGGGCGCCACCGCACTGCGTCTCCTGCTGCAGGTAGCGTCCGGAGAGAGTGACGTTCTTCGAGGTGAGGCCCTGCACCTTCACTTCGGTGTAGCGGTCGAAGATGGTGTCACCGACCACCAGCACGCGCAGCGACCGCAGACTCTCCACCGCGTCATGGAACTCGCGCCGCGTGTACTGCCCCGCGAGCGTGCTGCAGAAGGCGCGCACCGGCCCGGCCAGGTGGTCGAAGAACTGGTTCAGCAGGCGTGTGGAGCTGTATTTGATCGGCCCCACGAACCGCAGCTCGCCGCCGCTGCGCTCCACCGCCTCGCGTTCCGCCTTCAGACCACCGGTGAGGTCAAAGTCCGGGTCCTCGTACTCCTTCCCCTTGCAGTAGAAGTGCGGCCGGATGCGCTCGATGGCGGGCACGGCGCCCTTGACGGGCAC
>CAZYJB010000528.1:0-3986 GCA_964647675.1 uncultured Verrucomicrobiota bacterium
GCAGGGGGGCGACAGATGCCTGGCGTTCAACGCCGAATGGCGTGGTCAGGTCGAAGGCCGGGTCGCGTGTGCCGGACGGTGTCACGCGGGCTACCGCGGGCGACCACGTTTGGCCGGGAGGAACGCCGAAATGTCGTATGATCACGCTGTCGTCCGGCTGAACGACAAACCCCTGATCCAGATCGAAGCTCTCGTTTCTCAGGTACCGCTCGTCCAACGTCCCATCCGGTAGCAAGCGCCTCAATTGGTTGCCCACCAGCACTAGCACGCGATCCATGCTGTCCACGGCAATCTGCCGGATTGCCTCCCACAAGCCCGGATCGCGAAACCCGCGGTCAACACTCCCATCCGGTCGGAGTCGGATCATGCGGTAGTCTTCGAACGCCAGCAGCACGCTCCCATCCCGAAGGGCGGCCAGATGGGCGACGGCTGACCTTCCCAACAACCGGGGGCGGAACGACGGATCGAGGGAGCCATCCGCCTTCAAGCGGGCCACATAATGGGCAGCGCTGCCATTGATAAGAAACTCCGGAGGGCCCCCCACCAGCACTCCGCCACCGGGATTCAGTCCGATGCGGGCGTATCGAGGAGCGGGATCAGACCCTGTTGACTGTGCCTCCTGCGTCAGCGGTATGGCCGCCGGGGAAAACGACGGATCGAGCTGACCAGTTGGCAACAGGCGCACGACCGCCACCCCGTCCTCGCCGTTGAGGCGCCAGAGCGGAGTCGTCATGATGATGCGACCATCGGCGAGGGGCAGCACCGGCAACTCTAGACCGTAGGCGAACTCGGCCTCCAGGCGGCGCCCATGCGGGACCCCCAGGACAAAACTGGAATCCACATGGAGCGGATGGCGTTCGTTGTCCTGAATGGCAACCAGCCGGCTGGCATCCGCGACGGGCACGCCATCGGTGGGATTGCTGAGAACGATCCATAACGTCTCGGTCGGCTCCGTGATGCGGTCGTCGATGAGTGATAGCGTGATCTGCTTCTGTGTCTCCCCGGGTCCGAAAGTGAGCGTGCCGGATACCGTCTCATAGTCCTCGCCGGGAATCGCGGTACCAGCAGCTGAATCGCGAGGTCCGGCCTGGGAAACCTGATAGTCGACGGTGCTGGTGATGTCGAAGTCACCTTCTCGCGCGACGGTGAGGGAGACCGCGCCATCGGTCTCCTTCACCGTCATCGTGCCGTCCTGTCCGTCGGTGCCGATGATCCGGTAGCCTCGTTCATCGTCGGCGATCTGCACGATCATGGATGCCGGCTCATGGAGGGGGAGTCCCACAGCGTTGGTGAGGCGCACGATGAACTCCTTCCGCGTCCCAGCCACGGTATCGTCGAACAGCGGGATGCGGATGCTTCTCGAGGTTTCACCCGGTCCGAAGGTCAACGTGCCCGTGACGGCCTGATAGTCCACACCCGGTGTCGCAGTGACCGGCACGGTCACGAAATCCACGGACACGGGCACCGCGGGCGGCACGTCCGTGAAGATCCTGACTTGCACGTCCAAGGCCTCCTGGGACTCCCACGCGTATCCGGAGCCACCGGTGGCGAATCCAAAACCGAGGTCGTCGTCGTTAATGACCACTTGAAGGTACGTCCGGGAGCCCAGCACAGCGCCGAGGCTTGGATTTCTCAACTCCACGCGGAATTCCTCGAGCCCTTCGGTTCGCCCGTCCTTCAACAGGGGGACGTTGATGAACTTCTGGGCCTCGTCGGAGCCGAATCTCAGCGTGCCCGCAATTGCCACATAGTCTTCACCCGGGGTCGCCGTGCCAGGAAGTACCCGATAATCCACACTGAGGTCGCCGGGTGTATCGGAGCCGCGTTCCACGGGGATCTGTACTTCCGCTGAACCCTCCCACACTTGAACCCTGCCTTCCGTCGAGAAACTGAATCCCTGATCGCTGGCCTGGATGGACACCGTCCGCGTCGAACCGAACCCCAGCGATGTTCCGGCGCCCGGATTGTCGAGCAGCACGCGGAAGGACTCCGCTCGTTCCTTCACGGCGTCGTTGAGAATGGGAATCCGGATCACCTTGAACTGGTCAAACTCCCCAAAAACGAGCGTGCCGGCCACGGGTGCGTAGTCCTCGTCGGCCGCTGCGGTATCGGGTCGCGTGAAGTAATCGACGCTCTGCTCACCGTGAAGGTTCGAGCCACGCCGCACCGTGAGCAGAACTTCACCCATACTTTCCTCGACTTGGATCACCTCTGAGCCCTCTGTCCCGAAGCCAGGATCATCGCTGGTAACCGTCACGGTCGCGATGCTGGCCGTGGCGACCGACGCGCCTGGGCTCGCGTTGGTGAGGACCACGCGGAAGGCTTCGTAGGGCTCCAGAAGGCCGTCGTCAATGAGGGGAATGTGCAGCTCCTGAACGGATACGCCCGGTGGGAACGACAACGTTCCCATCACTGGCGTAAAGTCGACATCCGCCTCCGCCGTGTTTCCCACGGTGTAGTATTCCACGCTCATCGATTCGGCCGCGTCATTGGCCCGCAGCACGTGAAGCACGGCGGCTGAATCCGTTTCCGGAAAGGCGATGAAGCTCGTCTCAAATCGGAATCCGAGGTCGTTGTCCAGAATGTTGAATTGGACCTGGCCCCGTGCTGTTTGGATCGGCAGGGAATGACTCGCATTGGTCAGCACCACACGAAACGCCTGGGCAACCTCCAGGAACGCGTCATTGACCAACGGCACGCTGGCTTCCACCTCTGACTCACCGGGTCCGAACCGAACCGTGCCCGAGGTCGGGACATAATCGGCGCCTGCCTCAGCCGAGAGCGGCAAAACGACGTAGTCGACGGTCGAGATGAAATCGTAACTACCAGTGCGGAAGATGGTGAAAGGCGCGGAACCCGCACTTTCGGGCACCGTCGAGGGACTGCAACAGATCGAATACCCTTTGTCGTCATCGTCGATCGAAACGGTACCCATGATCGACGCCAGCCTCACATCCACCCAGGGAGTGGCGTTGGTCACGATCAGCCGGAAGGACTCCCGTGCTTCGGTCACGGCATCGTTGATGAGGGGAACCTCGATCGACACGCTCATGACACCCGCCGGGAAGTCGATTCGGCCGTTTGTGGCCGCGTAGTCTTCGCCTGCCCGAGCCGTGATGTCCTGGGTTTCGAACCCGAGGGAGAAGGGAATGGTGGGGTTGCCCGTACGGGTCACCGTCCACCTGGCTTGAGCGGTCATCGACTCCGTGAAGCCGTCCGCATCGCGGATGATTCGGACACTGGTCGGTTGGTCATGGAGCGTGAGTCGCGCCTGTCTCGGTTCGCCGAGGGCCATCCCGAGGGAGGGATTGGCCAGTTCCAGCATGGCGGTTTCGGTCCCTTCCGGGATTGCGTCTGCGGGGACTGTCAGCCCCAGCACGGCAGTGGCTTCCCCCTCCGCGAAGGCGGCGACGTTGGTCAGGAGGAAGTCCGCCCCGGCCGAGGCCGTTTCATACCGGAACAGGATCTCGACTCGGGCTGCGGCGGTGGTCGGACCGGAGCGCGAGACGACCACCAGGTTCCCGCTGTAGCCTTCGGCGGCGACGTAGCTCGCGCTGGAGAACCGAACGGTGTCGCCGACCGCGGCCAGGACTGAGAGCAGCCAGAACCAGACAACGAACCGCTGGCAGCCTCGATCTGCCGGTATCATGGGATGAGGATGGTTCCTCGGCATGGGGCTGACCTTTCGTCGACGGGTGGACTCATGCGTTCGTCTCGCATCTTTCCGCGGAAGAACTGCGAGGCACCCCTCGCGACTTGGATGCACATTGCCAATGCCCGACGGGAAGCCTTGTGCATGAACGACGTCGGAGCGGGTCCGTTCGGCATTTCCTCGTGCCCTTCACGGCCGATTCGCGGCTTTGACCCGGAAGAACTGAGCCTGCCCGTCGCGCGTCAGGGTCACGCTCGCAGTCTGGCCATCCCCGATGACCCTGGTTCTTTCCGTCCAGTTGGAAACCCCGCCGTCCAGGGCGGCGGCTGATTCA
>CAZYJB010000529.1:0-3983 GCA_964647675.1 uncultured Verrucomicrobiota bacterium
GGTGGCAGGTGGCGCATTGGGCGGCGAAGACCGGCCGGGCGCGCTCGGCGTCGCCTCGAAGGGAAAGCGACGGAAGGACCGTGGCCATGGCATCGGCGCGATTGGCGGGTGGTGCGCCGAGCAGGTCCTGGGCGGTCCTTCGAATGGCGGCATCGGAGTGATTCCGGAGATTCGCGACCTGTGCGGCGCTCAGACTGGCGGTGGCGATGTGCTGGTTGGACAGCGCGGCGAGCACGAGGGCCGGTCCCGAGGCCTGACGCAGGGTAAGATCGAGCGCGAGCGACTGTGCCGCGGGATGGAGATCGGTCCAACGCCCGGCCAGTTCGGGCCAGGTCTGGCGTGGCTCCAGGCGGAAGAGCGATTCCACCGCGGCGGATTGCAGGGCGGGCGGACTCTTGAGCTCGAGAAGATCGAGCAAAGGCTGGCGTGCGTGGGTGGGATCGAGATCGGCGAAGACGCGCACGAGGTCGCGGAAGTCTGCGCCGGGCTTCGACCACTCGGCGGCGGCGTAGGCGCGGAGGGCGGCGAGTTGTCGCGCCGCGGGCACCTTGGCGAGCGAGGCGCCGGACCCGGCGAGACCCGCCGCGAGTTGAGCGGTGGCGCGCAGCGCGGATGGACCCGCTTCGAGTCGTGCGATGGCCTGAATCGCGGCTTCGATCTCGGCTGGCTGATGCCGGCGACCGAGGGCGCCGGCGAGCAGCGGCAAGAACGGGTCGGGTTGATTCGCGCCGGCGTCGGCGTTCTTCTCCAGCCGCGAGGCGACCGCCTCGAAGAGCGGGAGCAGCTCATCGCGGGCGGCAGCGATGGCGGCATCGGCCACCAGGCCTTCACCGGGTTGGCGGCGCGCGGAATCGAGGATCTGGGCGAGGAACTGCGCACGTTGGGGCGTGCGCAGGGAGCGGAGGCTCAGAGCGAGTTGGAGCCTCGGTTCGGAGGCTCCGGTGGCGAGGCGGGCCATGGCGGAGGCCAGATCCGAGCCCGGCTCGAGTTCAGTGCTGCCAAGATGTTCCTCGGTCAGTCGCACGGCGTGCGCCTGGACCCCGGGGACGGGGTCCGCAAGAGCGGCTGCGAGGATTCCGGGAGTGAGTGCGCCCAGCGCCTGCAGACAATGCAGTGCCTGCACGCGACCGGGTGCCGAGAGTGCCTTCGTCGCCGCGGCGCGCAGGGGTTCGACGAGACCGCGGTCGCGCGACTGCACGATGAGGCGCGCGGCGGTGTCGCGGTGCCAGCCGTTGGCGTGGGCGAGCGTGCTCACCCATTCCTCGCGAGGCAGCGCGGCGAGGTTGACGCGGCGGCGCAGCGTGCCGGTGGCGGGCGCGATGCGGTAGAGCCGGCCGCGATCATTGCCTGAGTTGAGGTCGATGAGACGTTTGAGATTGGGAGGCAGGGACCACGGATGCTCGATGACCTCGCGGTACATGTCGGCAAACCAGAGGCAGCCGTCGGGCGCGTTGCCGAACTGCACGGGGCGGAACCAGGTGTCTCGCGAGGCGAGGAACTCCCGTTCGCGCTCGGCGGCGGGGCGTTCGCCGGTCCATTCGCAACCCGCGACCCGCAGCTTTTTGCGATGGATGAGATTGCTGCCGCAGTCGGCGACGAAGGCGTCTCCGGCCGCTTCGGATCCGTAGGCATCGCCGCGGTAGATGGTGAGACCGGTGGCGCTGGTGAAGTAGCCGCTCGAACGCCCGCCACCCTCGATCAGGCCCTGGACGAGACGGGGGCCGCGCCTGCGTGTGCGGTTGACCCGCCTTGGTTCCTCGGTACTTTTGCGTAAAACCGGCGCGGCCGCGCCGTCCGCCGCGATGCTGACGCGGGCCGGCGGCAGCGCATGCCAGGGGCTGCCTCCCGCGTAGCGATCCTCGAAGCGCGCCATCTGCAGGTGATCCGAGTTCGAGCACAGAAACTTTCGGCCGAAGTCGTCGAACGACATGCCGTGCTGGCCGCCGCCGGTTTCCGCGCGGAGTTCGAGCGTGTGTGGATGGAACGAGAAATCGCGTCCGCGCAGGTCGAGGGGTGCCGGGACGGGCGCGGCGTTGCCGAGGCCGGCGCGCGAGCGCCAGGCGCGCGTGAATGGCGAGTCGACCAGCGTCACCTTACCGCCGCTCATGCCGGACGAACCGTGGAGACGTGCATCAATTCCCCAGTGAAACGAGTTCAGCAGCGCCTGGACGTTGAGCTTGTTGGTGGCGTAGGGCGCATAGTCGCTGGCAAATCCCGTGAACACCGTTTCGCGCACCTCCGCCTGGCCGTCGCCATCCTCGTCGCGCGCAAACAGGATGTCCGGCGTCGTGCCGACAAAGACACCGCCGTCCCAGCAGGTGACCGCGGTGGGCCACGGAAGACCGTCGAGAAAGATCTGCGTCCGCTCGTACACGCCGTCCCCATCGCGGTCCTCGAGCCGTCGTACGCGGCCGAGGCGTTCCGGGCGACGCTCGGAGTAGTCGCGCATCTCCACGACATAGAGCCGGCCCTGCTCGTCGAAGGAGAACGCGACGGGATCGACCACCTGCGGTTCATGGGCCGCCAGTTCGAGGCGGAATCCCGGCACGATCTCGAAACTGCGAAGCGCGTCCGCCGGTTCGAGCGCGGGGAAATGGGGAAGGTCGCCGGGAAGCAGTTCGGGTTCCGCGGCGGGCCCTGTGACGGCGCCCAGCGCGAGCAGGAATCCGGTCGCGGCGGTGAACGCCCGCTGGGAGGAGCGGCGGCCGGGTCCACCGGGTGGGGACGCGGACGGAATCGCGCGAGCGGTCTCGGATCGGGCCGGATTCGACATGCGCGCCATCGCAATGTGCAGCGACGCTGGAGGCGAGCGGAAAGTGTGAGGTGGGGCAGGAAGGGAAGGCATCCCGATCCGCGCTCCGGATCTCCGCCCCAGCGGGGCGAAAGGGGAACGCCCTGGGCGCAGCCCAGGGCGCTGCATGGTTCCGGCCTGACGCGGCTCGCTCCCGCGTGGGGACCGGCTTGCTGGTCGGGGGAGCGCGGGGCAGGGTGCCCGATATGCGCCCCCTTTCCTTCCTGCTCGCCGCCAATCTGGGACTTGCGGCGGCGGCACCGAAGGCCCACGCCGCCGACACGCCGGCCCGCGCGCTGCCCCTGGAGGCTTCCGGAGTGGACGGCGCGCTGGCGCGGTATTTCCGCGGGCAGGCGGGCGCGATCCATGAGCGGTCCGCGGCGCGCCTTGCTGCGACCTCGCCGGGGGCGGCCGAGGCGCTGAAGACGGAATTGCGGCGTGAGTTTCTGGACATGCTCGGGTTGTGGCCGATGCCCGAACGCACCGACCTGCGCGCCACCGTGACGGGCGTGATCGAACGTGAAGACTTCGCGGTGGAGAAAGTGCACTTCCAGTCGATGCCCGGGCTTTATGTGACGGCCAACCTGTACCGGCCGAAGCGGGTGACCGGGCGGCTGCCCGCCGTGCTGTATGGGTGCGGCCACGCGAGGGTGGCGACGAACGGGGTGAGCTGCGGCAACAAGGCGGCCTACCAGCATCACGGCATCTGGTTCGCGCGGCATGGCGTCATCGCGCTGCTCGTGGACACCCTGCAACTCGGCGAGATCGAGGGCCTCCATCACGGCACCTACCGGCTGGGACACTGGTGGTGGAACGCGCGCGGTTACTCGCCGGCCGGGGTCGAGGCGTGGAACAGCATCCGCGCGCTCGATTACCTCGAGTCGCGCGCGGACGTCGACGCGACGCGTCTGGGCATGACCGGCCGCAGCGGCGGCGGGAGCTACACGTGGACGACCGCCGCGATCGACGCCCGTGTGCGCGCGGCGGCGCCGGTCGCGGGCATCACGGACCTCCACAACCAGGTGATCGACGGGGCAGTGGAGGGACACTGCGACTGCATGTTTTTCGTCAACACGCACCGTTGGGATTTCGTGCTCAACGCCGCGCTGGTGGCGCCGCGCGCGCTCCTGGTGGTCAACACCGATGCGGATCCCATCTTCCCGCTCGACGGCGTGCAGCGGTTGCATGCCGA
>CAZYJB010000530.1:0-3974 GCA_964647675.1 uncultured Verrucomicrobiota bacterium
GGCGATGGCACGCTGACCTTCGAGACGCCTTCCGCCGCGGGTACGGATGCCTACGCCTATGATGGCGACGAACCCGTTCCCACCGCCGGCGGCAACAACCTCGTCGGCGCCCCCATCGGTCCGCTCGACCAGACCAAGGTGGAACAACGCGACGACGTGCTCGTCTATACCACCGCACCGTTGACGCAGGCCCTTGAAATCACCGGTCCGGTGAAGGCGGTGGTGTTCGCCGCGTCCTCGGCCCCGGACACCGATTTCACGGCCAAGCTGGTCGATGTGCATCCCGACGGCCGAGCGATCCATCTCTGCGACGGCATCGTGCGCGCGCGCTGGCGTCACAGTCGCACTCAGCCTGAACTCCTCACGCCGGGAAAGGTGGAGCGCTATGAGATCGACCTGTGGGTCACCAGCAACGTGTTCCTGTCCGGACATCGCCTTCGCGTGGAGATCAGCAGCAGCAACTTCCCGCGCTTCGATCGCAACGCGAACTCCGGCCGGCCGTACGGCACCGACACCGAGCTGCTGGAGGCAAAGCAGACCGTGCACCACGGCGGCCAATACGCCTCGCACATTCTCCTGCCGGTCATTCCGCGGTAGAAGGACGCACTCGTAGCCGTCGCCGTGCAGGCGGCGCTCGACCGCCTCCGGCGACTCCATTCGCCATGGCCAGTCAGCGCAGGCTGACGCCCGCGGCTACGAGGGTCGCCCTCGCCGGACGGAGCCGGCGAGCCACTAAGACAGACCACTTCGCCCGATCGCAACCTCCTCTCGGGCATGCCCTTCGGCCAGACGTGCCTTCCCGAGTCAAATCAGGGTTCCCTTGAACAAGACAAAAGTGTTTTAAAACGATTTTGTTTTGTAATCACGCGTCTCGTAAACGGACGCGCCCATGATCGCCCTCGACTACACCACCAAATCATACGGCTGGAACAGCGAGGTCGACGCTCTCTTCCAACGCTTCCACCAAGGGCGCGATGTCGCTATGCCCGGACCACGGCGCCTCGGAAAAACATTCGTCCTCGACCGCGTTACCGATGCCGCCACGGCACGCGGTTGGCATGCGGTCAAAATCGATGTGGCCGGATGCCAGGACACAGGCAGCACCTTCCGCGTATTCTGCGAGCAGGTCAGTCAGAACCTCTCCGGAGGAAAGCACCTGATTGCGATGCTCGGACAGCGCTTCTCGCAGTTCTGATCGGCCCGCAGCGAAGGAACGGGCTCCTGGTATCAGGACCTCCTCACCATGGATCACCGGAAATGGTTCGCGCGCCTTCTCAAAGGGATGAACAAGGACCCAACCCAGCACTGGGTCTTGCTGATCGATGAGCTGCCGATCTTCTTGAAAGCGCTGCACGATCGCGGACCCGAGGGCATCATCGAGGCCTGTGCCTTCATGAACTTCGTCAGCCGGATGCGCGAAGCCCATCCGCGCATCCGGTGGCTAATCACGGGCTCCATCGGCATCGAACCGCTCGCGAGAGCCGGCAGCTATCAGGGGGTCCTCGCCAAGTTCCAACCCTTCGACCTCGAACCGCTCACCGAACCGCAGTCCATCGACTTCATCCAGGACCTCGCCCGCCATCGCGCTCTCCGCCATCGCTCCACCATCACCACCGCCAAAGCCCGTGCGCTGGCGGTCGAAGCGGGCTGGCGTTCCGCCTACTACCTCGACGCACTCGCCCAGGAACTGGCCGGTGAGCCATCGGAAGATCCTGGAAACGCGCGACTCCTGGCGTCGCAGGCGGTCGACCGCCTGCTCCTGCCCGCCCAGATGTCCATGTTCGGGACTTGGGAGGAACACCTCCACAAACACTATCCGGACCCGGATCGCACGATCGCTTTCCTCGTTCTGGAGAAGCTCTCTGATTGATGAAGCTGAAAAAGACCTCCGTCGCTCAATCGAGTACTCACCGGCAGCTCCTGGAAGCCGGAACCTGCTGGGCAATCTAATGCTAAATGCAAAAGGGGACCCGAAGGCCGCGTTGGCGACCTACCAAGATGCGCTTGGCGTCGCCACAACCCAGGAGGACAAAGCACTCTTGCATGCCAACTGCGGCTACGCTCTGGCCATCTTCCTCGATGACCGACGCGGAGCCCGTCCCCATATCGAGGCGGCGCTCACCATCGACACCAATACCCCAACGCCTGCCGGCCGAGCGCTCCTGAAGGCGTTGCCGGTGAGGACCGACTCGGAAGCCGTCGATTGGCCATTGGTGTTTCAAGGCATCGGTGACGCCGTCCAAAGCGGGGATCCCGAGCTCTGGGATAATTATCTGGACGACCTTCAACGCCTGTTGTGGTTCATCATCTCACGTGGTGCGGGCCCTGATTTCCAAAAGTGGATGGAGACCGCGGATTATCCCCAGTCCCAGGCTCCGCTCTATCACGCCTTCGTGGCGGCGGTCGGCGACGAGGATCACCTCCTGAAGATCAACCCGGAGACGCGCGCGCCGGCGGAACGCATTCTCGCCGGCCTCACGCGCCTCCTGAAGCTCTACGGCCGGGGGAAAGCCCCGCGACGCACTTGATACGGAATCGGCCCGGGGTCGGACCCTGAGCCGTAACAAATCGACACCCGCGGCGCCCCGGGGACGTGGCGCCTCACCTTTCCTGCACCTCACTCCGCAGGTGGGGCGAGGCGTCCCGGCCGAGCCGCCTCTTCACGGTCACTGAAGACGTTCAAGACCGCCCGCGGCGCTACGGAGACGTGCGTGGCGCCCTACCATGGAATGCGCCCCCGCGCCTTCACCCGGGGTCGAACGACTCACCGCATGAGGTAGTGCGTCACAACCGGGCCTTCGCCGCGCTGAAATGCCACCACCGCTTCCTCGATCTCGCGATCGGCGGCGGTGGCGCGTTCGTGCTGACGCAAATGCTCGCCCCAGGTCCCGACGAGGAATGACTCGCGGAAATGGGCGGGATTCTGCAGGTCGTGGAACAGCGACCAGCGGAACGCGCCGTCCCGCAGCCGGATCGTGCGCAACCGGCGGATCGCCTGCTCGAACTCCGGGGCCTGCGCGGGGTCCACGGTGTAATCGAGCGACACGAGCACGGGTCCGGCATCGTCCTCGAGGCGGATGGCCGGATCGTGCTCCTGCCAGTGGTTGGACGGCGAAAGGTCACTCTTCAGCGCGGCGTTGATGGGCAGGTAGCGCGCAAGACCGGCGCTGACGGCGATGCCGGCGGCGGCCACCTGCAAGGCGAACGTCGCATCGAATTGCGCGGTGATGCCACCCCAGGTCAGCGCCCCCAGCGCCAGGCCCGCCTGCGCCGCGACCAGTTGGACGGCAGAACTCCGCGCCCGCACCCAGTTCGGGAAGAGGCTTTGTCCGACCACCGTGAACGTCGACATGATGGCGATCCAGGCGGCGCCGGCCAGGAACAGGATGATCACCTTCGCTGGAAGCGCGTGGGAGACACCGAGCAGCCACGCCATGCTGCCATGCAGGAGACTCGCAAACACCAGAAGGCGGTCGACCGAGAGCCGGGCGCGCAGGCGCGGCAACAGGAAGAGGCCGGCGATGACGCCTCCCACGCCGTACGCCCCCATCAGCATGCCGAAATGCGCGGCCCCGAGATCGCGGCTACGCACGATCACCGGCAGCAGGGCCATGGGCGCAATGCCGAAGAAGACGAACGTCGCGTGCCGGATCAGCACGGCGTGGATGCCGGGCGAATGACGCGTGAACCGGATTGCCGCCACGATCGCACCGGCGATTTGCTCCGGGTGGGTGGGGACGTCGGGTGGCCGTGCGGGTCGCGACCGGAACAGCACCGCGATGATGCCGATGAACGACAGCGCGTTGAGCGTGAACACCGCCGCCGGACCGGACGCCGCGACGATCAGGCCGCCGATCACGGGACCGGCACCCCGCGCGACATTGACGCCGAGACTGCCGAGCGTGAGGGCGGCGGGCAGGTCGGACCGCGTGACGATGCCCGGGATCAGGGCCTGCCACGCGGGCAGCGTGAAC
>CAZYJB010000531.1:0-3967 GCA_964647675.1 uncultured Verrucomicrobiota bacterium
GGGGGCAACCGCCATTCCTCCTCAGCATCTGTTACGAACCCGGAAACGCCTGGTCCCTTGCCATGAACCCGACACGATCCTGCCTCGTCCTGATTGCATGCTTCTTCCTCGCCTCGGCGGCCTGCGCCGATCCCGTGGTGACGCTTTCCGCAGGGACCGGCGGATCCGCGACCAATCTGGTACTTGCGACGCTTCGTGCCTTCGAGACCAGCGCCCCGGGATTGCACGACCTATCGGTCGAGGCCGTGCAGAGCAATGGCCGAGCCGTGGTCGCGCGCGGAAGCTTCGAGGTCGTGTCCATCACCCAGTGCGGCCGGCGGGCGAGGAACGTGATCTTCTGCCTCGGCGACGGCATGGGCATCGCCCATCGCACGGCGGCGCGACTCATGAAGTTCAATGCTTCGATGGGCAGGGCCAACGGGCTCCTCGCCATGGACCAGATGCCCGTCACCGGCCTCGTCATGACGCACTCCCTCAATTCGATCGTCACCGATTCCTCACCGGGCGCGGCGTGCTATTCGACGGGCCACAAGGCCAACAACAATCAGCACGGCGTGTTCCCGGATGATCCCCTGGGGAACTTCGACAACCCGCGCGTCGAGAATGTCGGCGAGTAGCTCCATCGTACGCAGGGCAAGGCGCTGGGGATCGTGACATTCCGACGGGCAACTTCATCACCGGCCAGATCCCCGATGGGGTGGCCGCCCACACCGCCAGCGACATCCCCCTCTCGGCTTTCGGCCGCGGGGCTTCCCAGTTCACGGGGGTCATGGACAACACCGACGTGTTCTTCCGAGTCATGCAGTCCGTTCTGGGTGGTGCCCTCTAATCGCCCTCCGGCAAGCGGGCCGCCACGGATCCATTCGGAACGTGACGGTTCGCGCGCTTCCCTGGCGAAGCCCCTCCTTTCCCATGCCCTCACGACTCTTCACTCCCCTCGGATTCCTCGCCGTGGCGTTGTGCCCTCCGACCCATGGCGCTGACGTCGACGCCTTCCTCCACTTCGACCAGGTGTTGGCGGGAAGTGCCGCCAACAGTGCGGCTCCTCCCGGGATACTCTTCCATCCCGCGGTTCATGCGCCGCTTTTCGATAGCGATGGCCAGGCGATTCCTGGAAGCGACGCTCAGCCTCACCGGGGTCGCCCGCATCGTCCTGCCCGCGGGGGCGTTCTACGACGACCTGCGCCTCTCCTCCATTCCCGAGCCGGGTGTGGGGGCCCTCGTCTTGCTGGGCGGGCTTTGCCTCGTGGCGAACGCACGACGTTCCCGGACCGCCCGTCAGTGACGGCACCCTCCTGATCCGTCGCACGGCCATCATCCCACACGGCCGGTCACCGCTCAGCGCGGAGACCGGCCGTTGGCCTTTCCAGCGGCTTGATCGCCGGGCAGGGCCGCCGTCGGTGGGCGTGCGGAAATGACCGGAAAAGAGAGGGTTTTATCAATAAAACGAAACTGGCATTTGCATTTATTGAATACAAAATGTAGATGAGTATCAGTTTTAGATCAAACCAGTCGCGATCATGCACTCAGTCAGCGTGGCAATTCTGGCGGAGGCCGCGGGGGGCGTTCAGTCATGAGTACGAGTTCCGAGAAGCGGTGGCTGGAGAATCTCGAGGACGAGGATCTCATGTTCCTGAAGCGATTCCTGATGGCTTCGGGGTCCCTCAAGGATCTCGCCGAGGCCTACGGGGTGTCGTATCCGACGGTCCGATTGCGATTGGACCGGCTGATCCAGAAGGTGCGCATTCTGGAAGACGCGCGGTCGCTGGACGTGTTCGAGCGCCAGTTGCGGGCGGAGTTCGCCGAAGGGCGGTTGGACGAGACCACCTTTCGCCGGTTGCAGCGGGTGTACCACCAACAGAGGAAGGCGGGTGTGCAATGAGATCGGCGATCATGATTCTGGTGATGGCAATCGGGCTGCAGGTCGCCTCAGGCGCTCCGCCGACGGTCCGCGAGTTCGACTGGAGCGCCGAGGCGCGCGCGGGCCGGTTGCCGGTGACCGGGGTGTCGACGGGTCTGGTGGCGGGACGGAGCGTGTTGCGGATCGTCAACGACAAGCCGGAGGCGCTGCAGGTGCGTCTCCTGACCGTGGTGGATCCGGGCGTGACGCAGCGGGTCTTCGCGGTGGCGGGCGAGGTACGGTACGAGGGGGTGGAGGGCGAGGGTTACCTCGAGATGTGGAGTTGTTTCCCCGCGCTGACCCCGGGAGGGCAGGAGCCCTGTTACTTTTCGCGGACGCTGGGGGAGGGTGGGGCGATGGGGAAGATTTCCGGCCGGTCCGACTGGCGCGCGTTCGAGTTGAAGTTCGATCGTCTGGGGGCTTCTGCGCCGCCGCAGCGGTTGGAGGTCAACCTGCGCCTGCCGGGGCGCGGGGTGGTCGACGTCGGACCCGCGCGCCTGGTGGCGTATCGCGATGGACCTGGCGATGGCGCTTTCGCGGGGCAGCAGTCGACGGCCGCCTGGTGGTCCAACCGGACGGGCGGCTGGATTGGAGCCATTCTTGGGAGCACGTGGGGACTGTTCGGTGCGCTGGCGGGCGTTCTGGTGTCCCGGGGCAGGGCCCGCACGTTCGTCGTGCGCGGCTTCGCGGTGATGCTGGCGATGGGGGTGCTCCTGACCTTGGCGGGCGTCGTGGCGGCGGCCGTGAAGCAGCCCCATGCCGTGTGGTTTTCGCTGTTCCTGCCCGGCGTGCTGGCGCTCGCGCTGGTGCCGGGGCAACTGGGTCACGTGCGACGGCGATACGCGGATCTCGAGTTACGGCGCATGTTGGCGGAGGATGCCCCGCAGGATCCGTGATTGGGAGGTGCGCGGAAGGCGTGTGCACCATTGCCGGTAGGGAGGGGCCGTCGGTAGGCTGGGCGGCCTGATGCGACTGCTGGACCGATACCAGTTACGCGAGTTACTGCAGGCGCTGATCTACTGCCTGCTGGGCATCCTCGTGTTCTGGATGTCGTTCGAATTGCTGGGCGAGATGGAGGAATTGCGTCGCCGGCAGCTCGGGGCGATGGACGTGGCGGCGTACCTGGCGCACCGCCTGCCGCTTTACCTCCTGATCCAGATTCCCGTCGCGCTGCTGCTGGCGCTGCTCTACGCGCTTTCGCTGCATTCGCGCCACCACGAGCTGGTCGCCATGCGTGCGGCGGGCATCAGCCCGTGGCGTCTGAGCCTGCCCTATCTCGCGGTGGGGGTGCTGCTGAGTCTCGCCATGTTGGTGTTGAACGAGTACGCCGTGCCGGACGCCGCGGCGCGCGCGGAGGCGGTGCTCGAACGGAACACGCCCGGTGCCGCGGACCGCGCTTGGCGGCAGTCGGTCAACTTCCGCGATCCGCAGACGGACCGCAGTTGGAGCGTGCAGGCCTACAACGTGGAGACGTCCGAGATGCGCGGCGTGCATGTCGTGTGGCGGAATCCGGAGGGAGGCCGCGAGAACCTGATGGCGACGCGCGGAGTGTGGGAGGGTGACGGGTGGCGGTTCGAGCGCGTCACGCGCGTGTCCTTCGGGCCCGAAGGCAGCGGAATCGAGACCGTGCCGATGCGCTATGAAAGCCTCAAAGTGACGGACTTTCCCGAGACTCCCGCGCATTTGCGCAGCGAGGTGAAGATCAGCCGTCTGCTCGGCTCGGTAAAGAAGTCGCGTCAGGTGCAGCTTTCGCTGCGCGAGATCATGGCCTATCGCGAGCTGCACCGATCGCTGACGCCCGAGTCCGCCGCCCGGCTGGCGACCTGGTTCCATGACCGCCTGGCCACGCCCTGGACCTGCCTGGTGGTGGTGTTGATCGGATTGCCAGCGGCGGCGGGATCGGGCCGGCGGAACGCGTTCGTGGGGGTGGCAGCCGCGATCTTCCTGGCCTTCGGTTTCTTCGTCCTGAAGGAGTTCAGCCTGGCGGCCGGCGCGGGTGGTTATCTCCCGCCCTGGCTGGCGGCCTGGCTGCCCAATGCCGTATTCGGCGGGAGCGGCCTGGTGGCG
>CAZYJB010000532.1:0-3967 GCA_964647675.1 uncultured Verrucomicrobiota bacterium
TGTCTGCAATCGGGGAAGGGCCTGCTGGGGGTGGACCCAGCCACCGGTCGCGAGCAGTGGAACTACGCCGACGGGGCTTCGACGATTCCCTCCAGCGCCGCGGCGGGCGGCATTCTGTACGTTCCGTCGCAGGGCATCACGGCCATCAAACCCGGAGCGGCCGGGCAGCCGCCGGCCCAGCTCTGGCGCGCCACCGCGATGCGGCCCGGCACCTCGAGCCCGGTGGTGAGCGCGGACCGTGTCTACATCATCAACGGCGCAGGCGTGCTGAGCTGCGGCGACGTGAAGGACGGCAACCGGCTCTGGCAATTGCGCCTGAAAGGACCCTTCTCGGCGTCGCCGGTCATGGCGGGGAAGTTTCTCTACGCGCCGAACGAGAAGGGCCTTTTGCAGGTCGTGGACACCTCCAAACCCGAGGGCGAGCTGGTGAGTGAAATGGATCTCGGGCAGGAGATCCTGGGCACGCCGGCGGTCACGAGCGATTCGCTTTACCTGCGCAGCGACGGCCGCCTCTGGCGCATCAGCGGGAGCTGAAAGGGCGCCGAAAAGCGGGCGCCAGGTCCCTGCGGCGCCGGCATCCTACGGTTCCGGCGCGATGCGTGGCGCGGGCCTGGTGCCGAGCGGATTCACCTGCCATTGCCCTGACTCGAGCGCGCGCCGCCAGTCCGTGATCAGTTCCAGGACCGGACCCAGCTTCAGGCGATGATGTTCGGCGCCGTAACGGCGCAGGTTGTCTTCGGCCAGGCGGAAGAGGGCATCGGAAGGCTTGAGGCGGTGCTTCTGCAGGTGCACGAAGGCGCCCGCGAGCTGGATGAGGCCCTTGTAGAAACGGTCGTCCGGCTGTCCGCGCTGCGGCAGCCAGAGCGCTTCGAGGACGTCGTGCGCCTCGTAGTACGCACCCTGGTTGAAACAGGCGAACCACCCCGCGTAATGCGGATCGAGTCCGTCGGCATTCTCACGCAGCAGCGCCGTGACGCGGTGGGCCTTGGACATGGGGGAAGCGCAGGGCAGGGCGCCTACGAGTACATCTCCACCACCGCCTGCATGGCCTCTTCCTGCTCGTCGATCGACTGGATGAGGCGGAACTGTTTGCGGCAGCGGTCGAGATTGTGGCGCTCGCGGTGGGTGCGGAAGTAGTGGTCGCCCTCGAGGAAGTCGGTGAGAAACCGGATGCCGATGGTAAAGGTGATGAGCTTGCCCGAGAACACGAGCAGCTTCTTCTCCGCCGGCGTGAGGAAGCCTCCTGCGGTTTCGAGATACCCGCGCACGAGCGCTTCGAACATGGGCATCTCGAGCTCGACGCGATCGAGGTAAAGTTCGTCCTCGGCGGTGCGGCTGGTGGTGGTGCGCACCATGTCGCCGAAGTCGTAGAGCACGAGCCCGGGCATGACGGTGTCGAGATCCACCACGCACATCGCCTCGCCGGAATGCACGTCGAGCAGGACGTTGTTGAACTTGGTGTCGTTGTGGGTGACCCGGCGGGGAATCTCCTGGCGGGCCTCGGCATCCACGAGGCGCGACACGTGGGGGGCCATGGATTCCGCGAAGGCGATCTCGGCGGCCGCCTCGCCGCCGCGCTTGAACTCGTCCGCGGCGATGGCCTTCCGCAGGCGCTCGAACCTCTTGGGAGTGTGGTGGAAATCGGGGATGGTCTCCACCAGTTGCGAGGCTGGCAGGTCGGCCAGCGCGGCCTGGAAATGGCCGAAGGCGTGGCCGGCCTGGTAGGCCTGCTTCGGCGTTTCCACCGCGTCGAAGCTGCGCACACCGTCCACGAAGATGAACGTGCGCCAGAACTGTCCGGACTCGTCGATGTGGAAGAACTTCCCGTCACGGGCGGGAACCGCCTGCAGCACGCGGCGCGGGATCTCGTCGTGGCCGGCCTCGGCGAGCTTTCGGCGCACGTGTTCGGTGACCCGGACCACGTTGCGCATGAGGCCCTCGGGATCGCGGAACACCTGCGTGTTCAGCGTTTGGTGCACGACCTTGAACGGGATGCCGAAGTGCAGGTAGGTCGCGGCGAAGGTTTCGTTGATGTGCCCGATCTTCACGCGGTACCCGTCGTGGAACTCGCCGGGGACCTGGAACTGCTTTCCGATCCGGGTGAGTTTGAGTCGATCTTCCGGGTTCATGGGGAGGCTGGTCTCGGAGCGGAGCCGGAGGCGCGGCGCTTACATGCCCATGATCTGATAGCCGCCGTCGACGTAGATCACCTGTCCGGTGATTGCCGCGGCGCCATCGCTGGCGAGGAAGGTGCCGGTGGCGCCGAGTTCGTCGGGAAGCACATTGCGCTTGAGCGGCGCGTGCGCCTCGTAGTGCTTGAGCATGTCGGTGAACCCGGCGATGCCGCGCGCGGCGAGCGTGTTGACCGGGCCGGCGCTGATGCAGTTGACGCGGATTTTCTTCGGGCCGAGGTCGTAGGCGAGATAGCGGGTGGACGCCTCGAGGGAGGCCTTGGCGACGCCCATCACGTTGTAGTGGGGCACCACTTTCTCGGCGCCGTAGTAGCTCATGGCCACGATGCTGCCGCCCTCGGTCATGAGGGGTTCGGCCGCGCGCGCCAGCGCGACGAGGGAATAGGCGCTGATATCGTGGGCCACGCGGAAGGCCTCACGGCTGGTGTTCAGAAAACTTCCCTCGAGCGCGTCCTTGGGGGCGAAGGCGACGCTGTGCAGCATCAGGTGCAGCTTGCCGAATTTCGCGCGTGCCGCGTCGAAGACGGTCGCGATCTGGTCGTCGCGCGTCACGTCGCAGGGGAGGATGAGGGTCTCGGGTCCGAAGGTCCCGGCGAGTTCCTCGACATTCTCCTTGAGGCGGTCGCCCTGGTAGGTGAAGGCGAGCGTGGCGCCGGCGCGGTGCCACGCCTGCGCGATGGCCCAGGCGATGGAACGCTTGTTGGCAACGCCGAAAACGATGCCGAATTTGCCCGACAGGGGACCCGAGTTGGTTGCACTCACGAGGCCGCGAGAATGCTCGACCCGGGTCGATTCGGGCAATATCGGAGGGCAGGTCCGGGGGGATTCCCAGGGGTCGCCGCCGTGCGGGCCTTCGGCTAGGCTCGGGTCCATGGTACGCGGGAATTCTTGGATGGCGTTGATGCGACGGTGCTTCGCGATCGCCTTGGCGATGACGATGGTGGCGGCGATGGGCACGGGTTGTTCCAGCTTCCGTTCGGATGCCCGAGCAGCGCGGCGGGCGGGCCCGCCGCCCGCACCTTCGATCGCCGGGCTTTGGGAGGGACGCTGGGAGGACCTCGGCAAGGCCGGTCACGGCGGCTCGCTGACCTGTGTCCTCACCCCGATTGGGAATCACGTCTACCGGTTGTCGACCCGGGCTGGCTGGTGGCGCGTCTTTCGTTCGAGCTACGACACCCATGTTGTGATCACGCCGGTCGCGCCGGGCCGGTACCTGATGCAGGGTGGCGCCGACCTCGGGGTCTTCGGCGGATACACCGTCACCGGGCGGGTCGATCAGGCGGCCATTCAAGCCGTCTACCGGGTTGGCAAGCACTCGGGATCGATGGTTTTGACCCGTCCAAAAAACCTCTGACACCCCGCCTCCGGGCGGTTAGCGTCGTTTCCCAGCGGCCCCTTCCGGCGGGCCATTTCGATCCTCATTCATGCAAGGCGATATTGCAGTCATCGGCCTGGCCGTCATGGGCCAGAACCTCATCCTCAACATGAACGACCGCGGCTTCACCGTGGTCGCTTACAACCGCACGACCGCCAAGGTCGACGAATTCCTCGCGCGCGAGGCGAAGGGCACCCAGGTTCTCGGCGCGCATTCGATCGAGGAGATGGTGGCGAAGCTCAAGCGTCCGCGCCGCGTGATGCTGATGGTGAAGGCCGGGAAGCCGGTGGACGAGTTCATCGATCTGCTGCTTCCACATCTGGAGCCGGGCGACATCATCATCGACGGCGGCAACTCGCTCTTCGAGGACACCAACCGGCGCGTGAAACTCGTCGAGTCG
>CAZYJB010000533.1:0-3730 GCA_964647675.1 uncultured Verrucomicrobiota bacterium
GTGACCCGGTACAACCACGCCCAGCGCGTTTGGGGGTGGATTGAGCCTCCTCTGGACGGCGATTATGTCTTCTGGATCTCAAGCGGAGGTGATCCGGCGGGGGGCAGTCAGTCGATGCTCTACCTAAGTCCGGACGACCGTCCGGAGAACAAGCGACCGATTGCGTCCTGTCGGTATAGTCCGCCGGAGGCATGGCGCGCAGACCCGGCCCAGGAGTCGGCGCCCATCCCGTTGCGGGCTGGACACCGATATTACGTGGAGGCGTTATTCAACGAGCAGTTCGGCCCAGCCCATTTGGGCGTGGGATGGCGATTGCCGGATGAAACGATCGAACGGCCGATTCCAGCGCGACACTTCCGACTGGATCCAGATGGGTTGAATCACGTCGACCTCGATTGGCCTCCCCAATCCCTTTCGTACACTTTGGGCCCGGACGCTCCGGCCGGGGCTCGAATCGACCCGACTACTGGAGTGATCACCTGGACGCCGGATGAAGCCCAAGGCGGCCAGTCATTCCCGTTCACGGTGCGGGTCACGGACGATGGGTTCCCGGCGGCGAGTGCGGAACGCCGCTTCACCGTCGTGGTTGCCGAGGTGAATCTGCCACCCTCCATTACGCCCTTGGACGATTGGTCGGTGTTCGAAGGCGCTCGTCTTGGTTTCGCCGCCGGATTTGCCGACGGAGATCTGCCGCCCCAGGCGATCACTTGGTCTCTGGCTCCGGGCGCCCCGGCTGGTGCGGCCATCAATCCGACCAGCGGCGCCTTCACCTGGACACCGTCGGAAGCGCAAGGACCGGGGGTTTATGGGATCACCCTCCGGGCGACCGACAACGGCGCCCCACCGCAGATGGCGGAGCGCAGGATGACCGTAAGCGTCGCGGAGACGAACGCCGTGCCGAAGCTGGCAGCCGTGGGTCATGTCATGGCGCAAGAGGAACAGGAGGTGTCCTGGATCGCCCGTGCCACCGATTCCGACGTCCCGCCGCAGGGCATGACGTTTTCGCTCGGGCCTGGAGCGCCGGCCGGAGCCATCCTGGATCCGGTCACTGGATCCTTCCGGTGGACACCCGCCGAGGCGGACGGCCCTCGTTCGCACCTGATCACCGTGCAGGTGACGGACGACGGGGTGCCGCCACTGACCGCCGAGCAGGTGATCACTATCAGCGTGAGCGAAAGCAATACGGCACCGACCTGGCCCGCGCTGCACGGGTTGGAAGTGGAGGAACTCGGCCTGCTGAGTTTTACGTTCGGCGCTCATGACCGAGATCTGCCCGCGCAGTCGCTTCACTACCTATTGCCCTCCGGCGCACCGGTCGGCGTGCAGCTTGACCCGCTGACCGGGACCTTGAGTTGGACACCCTCCGTCGGACAGGCGGGCAGTTATCCCCTCCATCTTCGCGTGGCGGACGACGGGCAGCCGGTCCTGTCAGCCGAGACCGTGGTGAAAATCACGGTGCTCCCGCGGGTCTTGCCGCGGATTAGCATCGGATTGGATGGAGCGACCTTGGTACTGCGCTGGAATGCGGTGGCCGGCGCTCGGTACCGATTGCAAGGGACTTCGCGATTGGGAGACGGCGATTGGACCGACCATTCGGGCGAGATCGTGGCGTCTGGCCACGAGGCGCAGGCGGAGGTCGTTCTCGACCGTGGCGTCGGCGAGCGGTTTCTAAGGATCGTTCGGCTACCCTGAACGGCCATCGGTCAGGGATTCAACCCGAGGACAGCCTACGCAAGGAACGAGGGCAGCCCTGAAGGGCTTCCAACGATCCTTGTGTGAACCCGAGCGTCTCCGGCACTCGCCAAGTCGCGAGGCGAGCCGGACGAGCCAAAGGCTCGGGTCCCCGGCAGATCGGTCCGCGAATTCCCGGCACCGCCGGGATCAGTCAGTCCAGCCCGATCTTCGCGCGCACGGCGGCCAGCGTTGCGGGCACCACGGTGGGCTTGAACTCCGACTGGCTCATCGCGGTGTCGGGGTCCTTGAGACCATGGCCGGTCATGGTGGCGGTCACGATGGAGCCGACGGGGATGCGGCCTTCGCGCACGGAACGGATGAGCCCGGCGAGGGGCGCCGCGCAGGCGGGCTCAACGAAGATGCCCTCGGTGCGCGCCACCAGCCGGTACGCGTGCAGGATCTCCTCGTCATTCACCTTGTCGATGCGCCCGCCGGACTCCTTCACTGCGGCGGTCGCGCCGGTCCAGCTTGCCGGATTACCGATGCGGATGGCCGTGGCGACGGTCTGCGGGTTCTCCACCGGCTGACCGTCGACGATGGGCGCCGCGCCGGCCGCCTGCCAGCCGTGCATCTGCGGCAGGCGCGTCGAGAGGCCGGCCGCGTGGTATTCGCGGAATCCGCGCCAGTACGCCGTGATGTTGCCGGCGTTGCCGACGGGCAGGAAATGGAGGTCGGGCGCGCGCCCGAGCTGGTCGCAGATCTCGAACGAGGCGGTTTTCTGCCCCTCGATGCGCACCGGGTTCACGCTGTTGACGACCTCGACCAGTCCAGTCTCCCCGAGCTCGCGCACGATGCGCAGCGCAACGTCGAAGTTGCCGTCGATGGTCAGCGTGGTCGCGCCGTACATGAGGGCCTGGGCCAGCTTGCCGAGCGCGATCTTGCCGTGAGGCAGCAGCACGACGCACTTCAGGCCGGCTCGCGCCGCATAGGCCGCCGCGCTGGCCGAGGTGTTGCCCGTGCTCGCGCAGATGACCACGTTCGCACCGCGCTCCTTCGCCTTCGACACGGCCAGGGTCATGCCGCGGTCCTTGAAGGACGCGGTCGGATTCAACGCCTCGTACTTGAGGTAGAGCTCGAACTCGCCGCCGATGGCGCGCACGAAGTTGTCGACACGGATGAGCGGCGTGTTGCCCTCGAGCAGGCTCACCACGGGCGTCGAATCGGTCACCGGCAGGCGCGCGCGATAACGATGGATGATGCCTTGCCACACGGGCGCAGCACTCAGGTTCGGTCGGGGGACGGTCGGGTTCACGGCGCGATCGGGTTCGGTCTTACTGGAAGTTCTCCACACGGAACAGGGCGGGATCACCCTTCACCACCGGCAGCCGGCGGATGGCGGCCATGGCGCGATCGACCGCCTTCCGCGGCGCATCGTGCAGCATGAAGATGAGCGGGACGCTGGCCCCCTCGTGGCCCTCGGGCTGGATGACCGACGAGATGCCGATCTGCTGCTTCGCGAGCAGCGCGGCGATGCGCGCGAGCACCCCGGGCCGGTCGGTGACGCTGAGGCGCAGGTAGTGGCTGGACACGGCATCGGCCGGCGCCAGCACGCCGCCGCCGCGCTCGTGGGGCACGAAGGGCGGCAGGCGCGAACGCCCGCCCTGTGCAAGATCCAGCGCCGCATCCGCGAGATCACTCAGCACCGCACTGGCGGTGGCGAACCGGCCCGCACCGCGACCGTAGTAGAGGGTGTCCCCCACGATGTCGCCGCGCACATAGACGGCATTGAACACGTCGCCGACATTCGCCAGGACGTGGCCGTTCGGCACGAGGGTGGGCCCCACCGAGACGCTCACGGTCGGACCCGTGCGCGGCCTGCCCCGCAGCTGGCGTCCCGGCTCCACCGTCTTGATCGCGGCCAGCAGCTTGATGGTGTAGCCGAGCTGGCCGGCGAACTCCATGTCCAGCGGTGTGACGCCGGTGATGCCCGCCACCGAGGCACTCTTCTCCACGTCGATCCAAAACCCGTGCGCGAGCGAGGCCAGGATGCCCGTCT
>CAZYJB010000533.1:3740-3967 GCA_964647675.1 uncultured Verrucomicrobiota bacterium
TGCAGCGCGTCGATGCCCTCGATGTCCAGCGCCGGATCCGCCTCGGCGTAGCCCAGGCGCTGCGCATCCGCCAAAACGCACGCGAAGTCCGCGCGCTCGGCGCGCATGCGCGTGAGGATGTAGTTGCAGGTGCCGTTGAGGATCCCGTAGAGGCGCGTGATGCGGTTCCCGATCAGCGCCTCGCGCATCACCTTGATGATCGGGATGCCGCCCGCGACCGAGGCCTC
>CAZYJB010000534.1:0-3963 GCA_964647675.1 uncultured Verrucomicrobiota bacterium
CGTGACCTTCACGGTCGTTTTGTCGGCGGGACACTTGAAGACGCCATAGCTGTTGCCGATGTAGGGCGCGAGCGGGCTGCGGGCGAGGTCCTCGTTGACATCCCAGTTCGATTTATTGGCGCCGGAATAGTCGAGGATACCACGGACCCACGCGTATTTGTCGTTGGCGGTGCCCTTCTCGACGTAGGCGTAGGGAATCTTGTCGTCGTTGTCCTCGGAGTACATGCGCCAGCCGAGGGTGAGTTGCTTGGTGTTGGCCATGCACAGGATTCCCTGGGCCTTGGTCTTCGCCTTGGCGAGGGCAGGCAGGAGCATGGAGGCGAGAATCGCGATGATGGCGATGACGACGAGAAGTTCAATCAGGGTGAATCCTCGGCGTGCGGGGGATGGGATGCGGATGCTGGTGGGGTCGGTTGTTTTCATGGAATTCTGGGCCACCGGCCTGGGGGAACGGCCTGACCTTGCTCAACGAACCGGCCCCATGGTTCGCCGTTTGTGTCGCGGCTGGCAAGGGTGTGCCTTGCAAAATTCACACACCTACCGTCCTGGCCCCGACCTTCTGTTTCGTTCTGCGAGGCCAAGATTCTGCTGTGCCATGGAGTCGCCGGGCCGAACGCGCAAGACCTCACGAAAATGGGCAGCGGCTTCGTCAGGACGTCGGGTCTGGAGACAACAAAGGCCGGCATTATTGCGCGCCTGGAAGTGGGCCGGATTGAGGCGCAAGGCCTCGAGAAAGGAATGCTCCGCATCGCGGAAGCGCCGGCGTTCGTAAAGCACGAGTCCGAGGTGATAATGCGCATCCGCAAGCGTTGGCTCCCATTCGATGGCCTGACGGAACAAGGCCTCCGCGCCGCCCGGATCGCGCTGGGCCAGTTTCACCTTGCCGAGCTCCGCCGTGGCCTCGGCGTCGCGCGGGTTCTGTCGCAGCTTGAATCGGCTCAGTTCGGCGATGTCGCGCAAGGTCCTGGCTCCGGCGAGTTCTTCGAGGCGTGCGGCGTCGGCCGCTTGCACAGGCAGCAGTTGGAACCAGAGTTCGGCCATCTCATCCGAGGTCTGCAATCCGAAGAGCACGCGCTGGGGAGGCTGGTGCGGGTTGCGCGGATTGCCGTCCGAATTGTCGAAGGCGAAGCGCATGGCGAGTTCCGTTCCGCGCGGCAGCGCGACGGGCGTGGCATAGCGAAACTCGCTCTGCCAGTTGAAATCCCAGCGCGGGATGTGCAGGAGTGACCGGCGCGTGCCATCGGGCAAAGTGGCGAAGGCGTCGACCTGTCGCGTGAGGTAGTGCGCATGCGGCAGGACGGCGAGCAACTGGGCGTCGACGGGCAGCGTCACGCGTTCCTCGACGAACTGGTTGGTCGCACCGGGAGCGAGGTCAATCGCGTACGAACGCAGGCCCAGCTTGATCGGCATGTTGGTGGGCGCGACGTCGGTGAAGTAGAATCCGAGCGAAGGACGCAGTGGTTCGGGACGTCCGATCGCCTGCAGGTGCATCAGCAGCACGACGTCCACGCCACCGCGCAGCGGCCACGCGAGCCCGTCCGGCATGACGGACGGCATGCGGCCTGGCTGCCAACTGAGGAAATGCCCGGCGGGACTCTCGGAAGCGGGAGGTACCTCCATGCCGGCGAATCCGGGCTCGGCATCCTTCAGGTCGAGCTTGCGCGACTCGCCGGAGCCGTCGATGCGGATGAAAGCGTGGTGGACCGCGCGCGTGCCGGGACGGAATTCGAAGGCGCGCACGAAGCGCCGCGGACCAGGCGGCACGGGCAGGATGAAGTTGCGGTAAACATCCGGCCCCGCATCGGTGAGTGTGTAGGGATCGGGAAGGGTGACCACCAAGTCGGGCGGACCGAGTTGCCAGCCCTCGGTCCAGCGCGGCAACGCGGGTGGTTGCGCCGGCGGCCCTTCGGCGAGGCCGCCCTCCACCCACTCGGCGAGCAGCCGGATCTGGGCCTCGGTGAGACGGCGTTCGCCGAGGAACGGGACGTCACCCGGCGCAGGCATCCAAGGCGGCATCGTTCGCGCGCCGGTCACCGTCACGAGGTCGTTGGCGTGCTTGCGGACGTCGTCGTAGGTCAGCAGCGGGAAGGGGCCGACCTCGCCGGGGCGGTGGCAACCGGCGCAGTGCTGGTGAATGAGCGGCGCGATGTCGCGGTTGAAGGTGATGGACGCAGGTGCGGCGTCCGCCGCCACGGCGCTCATCGAGTGGATGAATGCGAAGAGTGCCAGGAAGAGTGACCTCGGGAGGGCACTCGCCGGGGGCGGCGTGGCGTTCGCCCGGAGCGGGTGGACGGGCCGAAAGCTGGGGCGATTCGCGAACATCCTCCGAAGAGTCGAGCTGGGAATGGGCGAGGGCAATCCCCGAGAGATGCCGGGTCGCGGGTGGATTGGGTGGGTCGGCATCCCTGCGGGACGCCGAACGGCGAGACGGAGCTCACCGCCCACCGAGATGAGAAGTGAGGAGTGAGGAGTGAGGAGTGAGGAGTGAGGAGTGAGGAGCGGTGCCGATGGGATCGGTCCGGTGGAGAGGCCAGGATCACGAAGCAAGCCTGGTGGCTCGCCGGCTCCGACTGGCGAGTCGGGCGGAAGGCCCGAGAGGGGATAGCCCGGGGCTGAAGCCCTGGGAATTGCACGGGAAAAGGCCGGCGCCCTGTATGGGTGCAAGGAGGCCGAGGGAAGAGGTCGGCAACCTTGCGGACGCCGAGTCACGGGGCGGAGCTCGTGACCCACCCTGAAGGAGAGGGCGAGCGTGACCCGCGGAGCTCGCTCTGGTACGAGAAGCACCATGTCCTTCGCGAATCCTTCCCGGCGCGGTTTCCTCTCGGCGATCCTCGCCGCCTCGTCGGCGCCGGCGCTGCTGCGGGCCGCCTCGCCCAACTCGAAGCTGAATGTGGCGGTCATCGGCTGCGGCGGGCGTGGTGCGGGCAATCTGCAGGAGATGGCCGGCGAGAACGTGGTGGCGCTGTGCGATGTGTTCCAGCCAGCCGTGGACGCGGCACTCAAGAAGTTCCCCGGTGCCAAGTCCTATCGCGATTTCCGCCGACTCTTCGACGATGAGAAAACCTTCGACGCCGTGGTGGTCAGCACGGCGGAACACACGCACGCGTTCGCCACGCTGCCCGCACTCAAGCTGCGCAAGCACGTGTTCTGCGAGAAGCCGCTGACCCACTCGATCTGGGAGGCGCGCGTCATCCGGGATGCGGCGCGCGAGGCGAAGGTCGCGACGCAGATGGGCACTCAGATTCATGCCGGTGCCAACTATCGTCGTGTGGTGGAACTCATCCGGGCAGGGGCGGTGGGTTCTGTGCGCGAGGTGCACGTCTGGGTGTCCCGTGCGTGGGGCGTGCAGAGTCCGGAGGCCGCGGCGCGGCACAGGGACATCGTCACGGTGCAGAATCGTCCGGATGGAAGCTCACCGATCCCGGTTGGCCTGGACTGGGATCTGTGGCTCGGGCCGGCGCCGGAGCGGCCGTTTCATGAGGTCTATTTCCCTGGACCGAAATGGTATCGCTGGTGGGATTTCGGCAGTGGCACGATGAGCGACCTGGGCAGTCATTGGAACGATCTGCCGTTCTGGGCGCTGGATCTCGATGCGCCCACCACGGTGCGCGCGGACGGTCCGCCGCCGCATCCGGAGTTGGCGCCGGCCAGCATGTCAGCCACGTACGACTACCCGGCACGCGGGCCGCGCGGCCCGGTGCGGATGACGTGGTATCAGGGGGAGTTGAGGCCGCGCATCGGGCAGGAGCGCGGCATCCCGCAGTGGAACGACGGCGTGCTGTTCATAGGCGACCGCGGCATGCTGCTCGCCGACTACGGCAAGCACGCGCTGTTGCCCGAGGATCGGTTCAAGGACTTCCAACGACCTGCACCCAGCATTCCTGAGAGCCTTGGGCACCATCAGGAATGGATTCACGCCTGCAAAACCGGCGCGCCGACGACGTGCCATTTTGAGTATGCGGG
>CAZYJB010000535.1:0-3955 GCA_964647675.1 uncultured Verrucomicrobiota bacterium
TCGGCGGCGCTGGCGGCGGCGTTGGCACACGCGACGCCGGCCATTCGTGCGGCGGCGTTGGAAGGACTCGAAGCCATGGGCGAGGGCGCCCGCCTGCGGGCCAAGGCCATTGCCCCGCTGATCTCCGACCCGGAGCCCGCCGTCCGCTCGCGCGCCTGGACCGCGGCCTCCCGCTGTGGTGTCGATCCCGAAGTACTCTCGAAGGCCCTGCCAACCGCCTTGCAGGATCCGAGTGCGGCGGTGCGCCGCGCGGCGGTGGCCGGAATCTCGCGGTTGGGACGCGGCGCCGTGCCGGCCGTCCCGTTCCTGATTCAGGAACTCGACAGCAAGGACGAACAGGCGCGCGATGCCGCGATTGATGCGATTGCCGCGCTCGGAGTGGATGCCGCCACCGCCACCGAGCGGTTGTCCGAGTTGGTGGCCAACGGACCCGCCCGGACTCGCGACAAAGCATTGCTCGCCCTGGGGGGCATCGGGCCGGCGGCTGGCGCGGCAGCGGACGAAATCGAAGCGTGTGTGAAGTCCGCGGACGCTGGGCTGCGGCGGTTGGCGCTGGAAGCCCTGGGCCGGCTCAAGGAGGCGTCCAAGCCGGTCCTGGCAACGGTGATGGGAGCGGCTGCGGATTCCGAGGCCGTGGTACGCGGCGCCGCGTTGCTCGCCATGGTCCAGATCGATCCGGCGGCGGAGGAGATCATCACGCGGGTTGTTTCAGGCCTTGAAGACTCCGATGCCGGCGTGCGCCGAGCGGCGGCCGAAGCGGTGGCGAAAGCGGGAGAGAAGGGGCGCCCGGCCGAAGCGAGGTTGTTCGCCATGCTCGCCGATCCCGCGCAACGCAGCATGGCGCGCGAGGCCCTGCGATCCATCCAGCCCACTTCCGTGACCAACCTGGTCGGGGCGTTGGGGAATGAGGAATGGACGGTCCGCCAGATGGCGGCCGATGCCTTGGCGCGATTGGGGAAGCAGGCCGAGGCCGCGGTGGATTTGCTGGAGAAGCTCGCCCGTGAGGATTCCTACGAGGATGTAAAACGTGCCTGTCGGCGGGCCATCCGGCGCATCCGCGAAGGCTGATCGCTTTCCTCCCACTGTCCGACCCACGCGCCGTTCCTTCTACCGGGCCGGGGCGCCAGGCGGCAGCGAGGCCAATTCATAGCGGTAGGTGAGGGGGCGTCCGAAAACCTCCCGCGCGAGGTTCTCCTTCTTCGCGGCCCCGGCCATCTCCCGCGCCGGCGACTCGCGGCTGACGAGCGTGATCTCGAGGGCCGAACGGAAGTCGCGCACGCGCAGATCGCGTACCAGTTGAAGGTGGCTCCGGTCGAAGGCATCCGCCAGACGGAGGAGGGCCGACAGCACCCGCACCTGGTCACGCCGTGTCGGGCTCAACGCGAAAAAATCAGTGTGCTCGGTCGAGGGCAGGGCACGGCGGTGATAGCGCGCCACCTGGGCAAGAAGCTCGATGTCGGCGCGCTCCAGATTCCGCCAGGGATGCTTGCGGATGAGTCGCGCGGAGTGCTTGTGATGTCCCGCGCCGCGGCGTGCGACGGTCCATCCCACGTCATGCAGACAGGCCGCGCCTTCGAGGATCAGGCGTTCGCACGGACCCAGGCCGTGGAGCGGTTGAAGTTCATCGAACAGGCGCAACGCGAGGAAGGCCACGTGTCCGGTGTGTTCCGGCTCGGGCTCGAGCCGTTCCATGACGTGCCGGATCTCGGTCCTTGCCGCGTCGAGGTTCACTTTGGCTTTACGAACGGTGGAGGAGCGCCGCGAACCGCAGGCCACGCGTGCTGGGTCGAAGCGAGTCAAGTTGGAGGTTTCTGAGAATCCCCTCATGGACGGCGGCGCCCGTCAGAATGATATCGGCGCGCTCGGGCGGAAGCCCAACCAGCTTCCTGCGGCCTTCGAGGTCGAGATCCCAAAGGCGCTCGGTGAGATCCCTGATCTCCGTGTGCGTGAGGACGCGCGCTTCGATGCGGTCCCGGTCGAATCCGTCCATACCCAACAGCATGCGCGCGAGGATGACCACCGAGCCCCCCACCGCCCGGTAGAGAAGTGAGGGCCATCCCTGTTCGCGACGGACCTGCTGCAGCTCCGGGACGACGGAATTCTGCAGGAACCGGTCGATCTCGGTGCGACAACGGTGCAACGCCCCGGGACCGGGTCGGTCGCCCGGTGCGAGCTGTGCGAACAGGCGGTTGGCTCCGAGGGGATGGCTCCGCGCGTGCAGGCAATGCCCATCGCAGCCCAATACGAACTCCGTGCTGCCTCCCCCCAGGTCGGTGACCAAGGTGGGGCCGGCATGGCCCTCGGGTCCCGTGCCGATGCCTTCAAAGGCCCAATCCGCCTCCGTGCGGCCGTCGATCACTTCCAGTTCGAGGCCCGAGGCCGCACGCACGGCATCCCGCAGGTCCTGCGGATTCTCTGCTTCACGCGCCGCCGCGGTGGCGATGGCGGCGAGTGAATCCAGGCCGAAGGAACGGGCGAGTTCAGCGTACTCGCGCACCGCATCGACGGTCAGGGCGATGGCGTCGGGAGCCAGTCGGCGGGTCGCGAACAGGCCCTCTCCCAGGCGCGTTTGCCGGCTGCGCTCCAGCAACGGAACCACCTGGCGCCCATGAATGGCGCCGATGAGAAGTTTGACCGAGTTGGTGCCGACATCGATGACGCCGCGGCGGCGGTGCACCGGGAAGCCGGGTGCAGGGGCGGATGGCGCCTCCCGAAAGGGGTCCATGACGTCAGCCCTTGGAACTCTCGCGTGCCAGGACGGCGGCCCCCGTGATGCCAGCGTGGTCTCCGAGGCGGCTCGCCACTATCTCGACCCCCTTGGTCGTTCCCGGCATCGCGTAGTCCTTCGCGGTCTCGACGATGATGGACATCATCTCGTCCTCCAGCGCGTCGATGACGCCACCGCCAATGACGACACACTCCGGATTGATGAGGTTGATGATGTTGCCGACCGCGATCCCTGTGTACTCAGCGGCGTCCTCGATCACCTTCTCGACGAGTTTGTCCCCCTTCTTGAGCGCCTTGCGGAGATCGCCGCTGCGCAGGTCGGACAAGTCGTCGCCGAGCATGTCGGTGAGGATGGTCTTCTGCCCGTCCTTCACGCCGCTCTCGATGCGCCGGAAGATGGCGGATCGGCTGGCGAGGGCCTCGAAGCAGCCGCGATTGCCGCAGCCACACTTTGGCCCGCCCACCTCGATGACCATGTGCCCGATCTCGCCGGCGGTGCGGTTGAAGCCGCTGTGCAGCTTCCCGTCGAGGATCAATCCGCCGCCGATGCCGGTGCCCAGGAAGATGCCGAACAGGCTGCGCGGTTTGCCGGCCAGCTCCGCGATGTACACGCCCAGCGTGCAGGCGTTGCAGTCGTTCTCGATGAAGACCGGGATCTCGAGCTCCTTCTCCAGGTCCTTCTTGAGCGCGATGTCCTCCCAACCCGGCATGTTGGGCGAGAAGATGACCTTGCCTTCCTCCGGATTGATGGAGCCCGGAGCTCCGATGCCCACCGACTTGATCTGCTTGAGGTCGAGGTCCGCCTCGTCCACCGCATCGCGCACCGCTCGGGCGATGCGCTCCAGGACGGCCTTGGGGCCGCGGTCAGCTTTGGTGCTGGTCTTCGAGGTGGCGACGAGCTTGAGACCCGGGGTGAAGATCCCGGCGAGAATCTTCGTGCCGCCGAGATCGACGCCGACGTGGAACTGCTTCGAGGAGGCTTCCGCCATGGGCATGAATGGGTGACTCAGGCTGGGGCGCCGGGCGTTCACTGACCACGGTCCACGGAGGTCCGGCGCAACGGCGCGCTCATACAACAGAAAGGTGCCTCGGGGTCAACCGGTTAATCCGGGCCCGACGCATTGCGCTTCATGGCGCAGCGCGTGATCCACCAACGTGAGGCACGTCATCGCCTCCACCATCGGCACGGCGCGCGGCAACACGCAGGGATCGTGTCGCCCGCGCCCCT
>CAZYJB010000536.1:0-3944 GCA_964647675.1 uncultured Verrucomicrobiota bacterium
TGAAGCTCCTTCACGATTACGTCATCAAGCCGCGACTTCGCTCGACACCCGGTCTGGCAGAGGTCAACACCACGGGCGGTTACGAAAAGCAAATCGTCATTCAGCCCAATCCCGACATACTCAAAAGCGTCGGAATGTCGTTCAGCGAAATTGCTACGGCTGTCGGCGAGAATGTGGAGAACGCCGGTGGCAGTATCATTCAACTCGGTGGCGAAACCTTGACGATACGCGCCGCAGGCCGTGTGCAAACCATCGAGGAGATTGCAAAACTGCCCTTGAAATTTGGCGCGCGGACCACGCCGCTGCGAGTTGAGGACGTGGCGGACGTTGTCATCGGTAAGGCCGTCCGCACTGGCACGGGCACCTACAACGGCGAGGAAGCTGTGCTCGGCTCGGCCTTGATGTTGGCCGGTGAAAACAGCCGTCTGGTTGCAAAAGCGGTGGATGCAAAGCTCAAGGAGATTCAGCCCAAGCTCCCTGCGGGCGTGGAGATCATTCCGGTCTATGACCGAACGGTGCTGGTGGACCGGACCATTCGCACGGTCGAGACCAGCTTGTTCGAAGGTGCGATCCTCGTTGTGGTGGTGCTGCTGGTCATGCTGGGCAACTGGCGCGCGGCGTTCATCGTCGCGCTCGCCATTCCGCTGTCCCTGCTGTTTGCCATGACCGGAATGGTGCAGGGTAAGGTGAGCGGCAATCTGATGAGCCTGGGCGCGATTGACTTCGGCCTCATCGTGGATGGCGCGGTGGTGATGGTGGAAAACATCATCCGCCACCTCGCTGAAAAGCAACATCAGTTGAAGCGCCGGTTGACGGCGATGGAGCGCGCGCATGAAGTACTCGTGTCGGCCAAGGAGGTTGCCAGTCCGATGTTCTTTGGCGTGTGCATCATCACAGTGGTCTATTTCCCCATCCTCGCACTCACCGGCATCGAGGGGAAGATGTTCAAGCCGATGGCGATTACCGTCATCTTCGCCCTGGTCGGCTCGATGGCGCTGGCGCTCACGCTCATGCCGGCGCTTTGTTCCTATCTGTTAGGAGGCAACATTCAGGAGAAGGACAGCTTTCTCGTCACCTGGGCGAAGATCGCCTACACGCCCATACTCCGCTTTGCCCTCCGTTTCCGTTGGGTGGTCACGGGTGCGGCTGTGGCTTTGTTCCTTCTCGCGGTCGTGGTCTTCAACCGGCTGGGCGCGGAGTTCGTGCCACAGTTGGATGAAGGTTCGTTCGCCACGCACATGATCCGCACCACGAGCATCGGCATTGACGCAAGCATCGAGATGCAGAAGCGCGGCGAGAAGTTGCTCATCGAGAAGTTCCCCGAGGTCGACTACACATTCAGCCGTCTTGGCACGGCTGAAATCGCGAGCGACCCGATGGGCGTCAACGTCGCGGACACCTACATCATGTTCAATCCCATTGAGAAATGGCGCAAAGTGGATGGCATGCCGATCAGTAAGGAAGCCCTCGCTAACTTGATGACTGAGGAACTCGGCAAGCATATCCCCGGCGAAGGCCACCTGTTCAGCCAGCCGATTGAAATGCGCTTCAATGAGATCTTGGAGGGCACGCGTGCGGACATCGCGGTGAAAGTCTTCGGAGAGGATTTCGCCGTCATCGAGAGAATCGCCTCCGAGATACGCGAAGTGCTGGAGACCGTTCCCGGCGCTGCGGATGTGGAGTTTGACGCGCTGGGCAAATCGCCGTTGCTCGAAATCGTCCCCAACCGCGAGGCCATGGGGAAATATAATCTGCACGCCGTCGAATTGAACCGCGTGGTCAATGCCGCGCTAGCCGGGCAGGAAGTCGGCAAGCTGATCGAAGGCAACCGGCGCTTCGATATAGTGATTCGCCTGAGCGAGGAACTGCGCGAGAAAATCGACGACCTCAAACGCCTGCCTGTTCGCGTGGACGACGGCGGCTTGTTGACGCTTGGTCAGGTCGCGGAATTTAAGGTGGTCGAACAGGTCGCCGCGATCGCGCGCGAATATAGCCAGCGTCGCGCGGCCATCATGGTGAACCTGCGCGGGCGCGACGTGGAGAGCTTCGTCCTCGAAGCGCAGAAGAAAATCGCCGAACAGGTCAAACTGCCTGAGGGTTACACCATCGAGTTCGGCGGGCAGTTCAAAAATCTGCAGCAAGCCAGAAAACGCCTGACGATCGTCGTCCCAGCGGCGCTGGCGCTCATCTTCGTGCTCATCTTCTTGGCATTGCAAAGCCTTCGGCAATCGCTGCTGGTCTTCCTTGCCGTGCCCCTGGCCGTTACCGGCGGCGTGTTCGCGCTCTGGGCGCGAGATCTGCCCTTTAGCATCTCGGCGGGCGTCGGTTTCATCGCGTTAAGCGGCATCGCGGTCTTGAACGGGCTGATGATCATCACGTTCTTCAACCAGTTGCGCGAGCGTGGGGCGGACCTGCGCACCGCCGTATGGGATGGTTCTCTGCTGCGCCTGCGCCCAAAGCTCATGACGGCGCTCGTGGCCTCGCTTGGCTTCGTCCCAATGGCCATCGCCAGCGGCGCGGGCGCGGAAGTCCAGCGCCCGCTCGCCACCGTCGTCATCGGCGGCATCCTGAGTTCCACGTTCCTTACGCTCGTCCTACTCCCAACGCTCTACGAATGGATTGAGGGGAAGAAGAAGCATGCGAACGACGCACCAGTGGAATCGCCTGCGGGTGAGGGCGCACCGTCTCCAAACGCGGTGGCTCCGTAATGACCACAAATGCACCCCTATCTCAACGCCATCGGACCATTTGCGTTAACGGCTCTGGCAGATATCTTCGGCTGCTACACGTTCTACCTCTGGCGGAGGCTGAAGAAGTCGCCACTCTGGCTCGTGCTGGGCCTGGCGAGTTTGGTGCTGTTCGCATGGCTGCTGACGGTGCACTCGACCGCTGCATGCCGCACCTGCGCGACATATGGCAGAATCTATATCGCCGCCTCGCTGGCTTGGCTGAAATTCGTGGAAAGGCAGTCGCCCGACCGCTGGGATGTTCTCGGCGCGCTCTTCTGCCTTGCTGCCGCGGCCATCATTTTGTTCCCCCACCTCAAAACCTCAGACACAAACTAAAAGAACCGTCACCGACATGAAAGCAAACCTCCCTATCCTTACATTGGCCGCCGCCCTGTGCGTTGGCCTATTCACCGTCAACGCCGCCGATAAACACGATCACGCCCACAAGGCCACGCCCAAGGGCGGACGCCTGCTCGACAAGACCGAGCCGCACGCCGAGTTCGTGGTCGAGAAGGACCGCAGCGTCACCATCAACTTCTACAACGAAGAGATGAAACCCATTGCCGCCACCACCCAAGCGGTGACCGTCATCGCCGACGCCAAGGGCGGGAAATCGACACTTCAGTTCGAAAGGAAGGGCGACGTGCTCGTCAGCAAGACCAAGCTGCCCGAAGGCGATGGCTACAACGTCGTCGTTCAGTTCAAGCAAACTCCCGAAGGGAAGCCGTCAAACCTCCGGTTCAAGCTCGACATGAGTACCTGCGGCGAGTGCAAACGCGCCGAATACGGGTGCACCTGCGACCATTGATTAACCAGGTCAGAAGCCCGCCGCGTGGTTGCCTTTCGCCGCGCGGCGGGCCAGAGCTGACGCTGGGGATGAAACCGTGAGCCGATGGTTATCACCCGAAAAAGGCGCACGCCGCGTCGCACGCGCCGCGAAGGAAGCCGCGCGACGGCGAAAGGAAAAGCAGCGAAGCGTGTTGCTAACCGTCGCCATTGCCGTTGGGTCAGTCGGACTGATGGTCGCAGAATACTTCTGGCTGCAGTACCAGGCAAAGCAGAGGCACGAGCTGCGCTATCATCGCGGCGGGAAAACCAACGCTCCGGTGTCCGCCATGCCGCCGGACGGATTACACCAGGCGATCAACCATGAGTGAAGGGTGCAACAGTTGCGAAAAAGGCGTGAAGGGCAATCGGGACGAGCGCAAGGCCTCC
>CAZYJB010000537.1:0-3941 GCA_964647675.1 uncultured Verrucomicrobiota bacterium
CGTAGTCGAAGACATCTCCTGAGAAGGCTGCGGCATGCCGCGCCACGAATCGGTTCACATCCGAGAGGCTGAGATAATCCCCGTCCCGCCAGCGCGGACGTCGGCGGATGCGCAGGTAGCCGTCCTCCGCCAGCGCGTCGCCCAAGGTGCAATCGGAAGCCATGGAACGGATCAGACCTGCGGCACCGTACCCTCCGACTCTTCGCGATCAGGCCCGGCAATCCGCTCCGGGATTTCGCATGAAAACCCGATCCCGGACCCGGGATCGGGCCTGGGCACCCGCCTCACTCCGGCCCTTTGCGCGTGCGTGTCGTGTCGTGACATGAAGAAAGCTTGCGTCAGCCGGTCCATGCCGAGAAGCATCTTCGCGCTTGGGAGTCTCCCCCCACGAGGCCTTGCGTAACCTTCACGCGACCAGCCACGTCGACTCCCCCGTTACGAAGACGTGTCGGTTGGTGTCGTGGTGGGTGTCGTATGTTGATCCTGTCGATTTCGCGGACGTCAATTGCCCGCGCCTGCCGGCGCACTTTTGGTCATCTTGGGGCGGTTCGGTTCGCCGCGCTGCTGGCGGTCTGGTGGTTGACCGCAGTGACCGCGAGCCTCGCCGCCTTTCGCCCGACTCCCGACGAACCCCACCCCGACCGCCCGGTCCGGGAAGTTCCCGGGACCACCACGGGGTCGAGCCGGACGACGGTCGGGGTACCCGAGGACCCAGTTCAGCCCGGCTATCACTGGGTTGATGCCCTGGCCGGTCTTTCCTTCGACGCACCCGTGGCGATCGCCGCGCCCCCCGGTGAAACCAACCGGCTGTTCGTGGTCGAGCGTACCGGGCTCATCGTCGTCGTCACAAACCTGGCGAACCCCACGCGCTCGGTCTTCCTCGACCTGCGCGAAGGACTCTACGCGACCTATCTCGAGGCAGGCCTGCTGGGACTCGCCTTTCACCCGGGCTACGCCACCAATCGGCAGTTCTTCGTCTTCCGCACCGCGCTGCTGCCCGGCCCCGGCGACACCCAGTACCTCGCCGACGTTCTGGCACGCTTTGAAGCGCGCGCCGAAACGCCCGATGAGGCGGATCCCGCGTCGGAAACACGCCTCATCGTCCAGACCGACGCGCTCGACACACACAACGGCGGCGACCTCCAGTTCGGGCCCGATGGGTACCTCTATGTTTCACTCGGCGATGAGGCCCCACCCGCCGAGCAAACGGACGGAGACCGGCAACCCCTGCACCTTTTCTTCGGTGCCGTGCTGCGCATCGACGTCGACCGCCGCGCCGGAAACCTCGAGCCGAATCCACATCCGGGCACCGTGGCGCATTATCTCGTGCCGCGGGACAACCCCCTGGTGGGAACGCGCGCCATCAACGGGCGCGCGATCGATCCCAGCCGCGTGCGCACCGAGTTCTTCGCATGGGGCTTCCGCAATCCGTGGCGCCTGGCCATCGACGAGAAAACCGGAGCGATCTATGTCGGCGACGTCGGCGGCGCGCAATTCGAGGAACTCAACCGGCTCCGCCCCGGCGGGAATTACGGCTGGCCCTACCGCGAGGGTCTCACCAACGGGATCTACTGGTTTCTGACGCCGCCCGGCGAGACGTTCGACGACCCCCTGATCACCTATCCCCACGGAAGCGGTCTCCAGCAGGGCAACAGCATTCTCGGCGGTGTGGTCCATCGTGGCGCTGCCCTTCCCGAACTTCGCGACCGCCTCATCTTCGGTGATGTCCGCAGCGGCCACACCTGGGCCCTGCGCGAACACGCGGATGGCTCGACCGACCGGGAATGGCTGTGTTCCGCCGCCGGCATCGTTTCCTTCGGCCGCGACCCGCGGGACGGCGAGGTGCTCGCTGCGCATTATCCCTCGGGACGCATCCTGTCCCTGCAGCGCACGGGCCCGGACCCCGGAGGCACGCCCGCGCCACCCGTGCTTCCCGCCAAACTCTCGCTGACCGGCATCTTTTCACGCCTCGACACCTTGGAGCCGGCCGCGTCCTACCTTGCCTACTCGATCAACGCACCGTTCTGGTCGGATCACGCGGAGAAGCAGCGGTGGGTGTCCGTACCCGCCACCGGACGCGGCGTTCTCCGCGACGACGGCACGCTCGACTTCCCCGCGGGTACGATCTGGGTGAAACACTTCGAGATCGAGACCGCGCGCGGTCAGGCCGATCGCCGGCGTCGCCTCGAAACCCGCCTGCTCGTACGCAACGCGGAGGGCGCTTACGGCGCCACCTACCGCTGGAATGAGTCCGGCACCGACGCCGATCTCGTCCCGCCCGAAGGCCTCGATGAGACGGTTCGCATCCAGGTGGGTGACCAATCGATCGAACAGGTCTGGCACTACCCGGGCCGCGCGGAATGCCTGCGCTGCCACACCGCCGCCACCGGCTATGCCGCCGGCTTTTCGCTCGAACAGTTGAACCGCCCGGCGGTGATCCAGGGACAGGCGCGCGACCAGCTCGACTGGCTCACCGAACGCGGAATCCTTCCGCCCGACTTGCCCGCCTACGCCACGGCGCCCGCGCTGGTCGATCCCGCGGACGAATCCCGCCCCCTCCACACCCGGGCCCGCTCGTACCTCGCCTCCAATTGCGCGAGCTGCCATCGCCCCGGAAGCCTGACTGACACCACGGCCCACTGGGACGCGCGTTTCAAATCCTCCCTCGGCGAGACGGCGCTGTTCGACGGGCGGCTTTGCCTGCCCGGCGATCCCGACCACTCCCGGCTGCTCCACGTGGTCGCGCGGACCGCGGTCGATCTCACCATGCCCCCGCTGGCGTCCTTTTCGACCGACGCCGCCGCGGCGACGCTCATCAGGCGCTGGATCGCGGCCATGCCCCTGGGACCGTGGACGCATGAGGATCTCGGACGCTCGGTCGTGCCCGGGGCCGCCTCGATCGAAACGAACTCGATGGTGCTCTCGGCGTCGGGCGCGGGATTCCACGACGCGGAACGACTGCCCGGCATCCTCGGGCGTCCCTGGCACGGCGACGGACTTTTCGAAGTCACCCTGCAACGCTTCGAAAGCGCGGACCTCGCGGGCCACGCCGGACTCTTCGTGGCGTCATCGTCGGAGCGACGGCGGCGGCCGGAACTTTCCTTCGGCGTCAACACGGCCGGGGTAACCCACCGCTTCACGTCGGACCGTTCCGGCGAAGGACGAACCGTGACGGGCACCCCGCTCGCCGGACCAATCCGGCTCCGCGCCCAGCGCACCGGGACCACCCTCACCGCGAGCCTGATCTCCATCTCCCAGGAACGAGGTGTCCAGACCGTCTCGACGATGCCCGGCGATGCCCCGTGGTTCGCCGGCTTGGTCGCTTCCTCCGGCACCGCGATCCAGCAGGCGCACGCGTGGTATGCCGACTGGCTGTGGGCCGAGGCGGAATGGTCCTCGCCGGCCGCCAGCCTCGTCGTCCCCTTCGGCACGCCGATCCCCTTGTCCCTGCTCCTCCATGCCGAAGGGGTCGCGGTGTCCCAAGTGCACTACTTCGCCGACGACACGCCGATCGGCTCGGCGAGCTCAGCCCCTTTCGATGCGGCCTGGACGCAGCCCGTCCCGGGCAACCATGCACTCACGGCCCGCGTCGTCCTCTCGGACGGCCGCGCGTTTCTCACCCGGCCTCGATCGATCACCATCCTTCCGCCGCCGACGGCAGTGACCTTCCTGCTCGAGGATCCCGTCACACGCGGCAACTGGATCGAGCGCTACGGACGCAGCGGCTTCATGATCTCGGATGAAAGCATGCTCCTGCCGGACAGCACCGCCGTGTTCATCCGCGGGGGCGGCTACCGCGCCTTCGCCGACGCGCCCGAAAACCTCTCCGCTCCGCAGGCGCTCGACGGCACGGGACGCGTGGCGGGGGGATGGACCGGCAATCCGTCTCTCACCGTGGATATCGACCGCAACACATCGGAATCCTACCGATTCGGGCTGTA
>CAZYJB010000538.1:0-3940 GCA_964647675.1 uncultured Verrucomicrobiota bacterium
CCTGGTGGGCGCCGAGTGGCGGGTGAAGCAGGTGCCCGGATTGAAGGTGGCGCTGGACTACTTCCGCATCGAGCGTGAGGGCGTCCCCGGCGGCAGTTCCCAATTCGTCCTCGACCAGAATTTCCAAACCGGCGGTCCGGCCAACGCCGTTCCCAACCCGGGCTACGACCCGACCAAGCCCATCGACGTCGGCAATTACCCGGTGATGCCCGGCGTCAACCCCACGCCCGGACGGTTCGCCGACCAGATCGAGTTCGACCCCGATTCGAACGAGTACGTGAAAGTGACGCGCTATGTGAGCCTGGCGACCGACGACCGCCTCGACGGTTTCGACATCGACGTCACCTACGACTGGCGCACCGACAACCTTGGTGTCTTCAGCTTCGGGCTCAGTGCGCAGTACCTGCTGACCTATGAACAGCAGCTCGGCCCCGGTGCCGGCTACACCGACCGCTTGGGCGACTTCAGCGAGGCGGATGAAGTGGGCTACGGAAGTCTCCCGCGCTTGCGCGGCTACGGCAGCTTCTTCTGGCGCTTCAAGGATCTCGAGGCCGGTTTCTACGCGAATTACACGGGCTCTTACCTCGACGACAAGCTGGTGGCGGATCGCCCGATCGATTCGTACCTGACCTTCGACATCCAGGCCTCGTATAGTCTCCCCTATCAGACGCGCCTCACGGCCGGCTGCCTGAATGTGGCGGATGCCATGCCGCCTCGCGCGGTGGGTGCGTTCTCCGACAATTACAACCGCGACTTGCACGATCTGCGGCAGCGGTTCTGGTACGTGTCGCTTTCGAAGCGGTTCTGACCTTCCGATCCGCGGGCGATTCTACGGGCCGGCGCGCTCAAGGTATGCGCGTCGGCCCGTTTGCTTCGAGCGGGCGCAGTCGCGGTCGTCACGCCCGCGCTTTCGATTCACTTCGGGGACGCCCGGGCGGCGACAACCCGCTGCAAGCCGGACTTCGCGGGACCGAAGGTTGGTTGCCGGCGGAGGATCTCGAGGAACTGGCGCTCGGCATCGTCGACCTCGCCGAGCTGCAGCAGGCAGTTTCCCAGGTTGTTGCGTGCCTCGACGTAGTCCGGTTGCAGGGAGATGGCGCGCTCGAACGCCGCCTGGGCTTCGCGCGGCTTGGCCAGCCGTCCGAGCGCCGTGCCGCGGTTGTTGTGTGAGATCGCGTGGTCGGGATTGATGCGTACCGCGAGGTCGAAATGTTTGAGGGCCTCCTCGGGCTTTCCGTCCTTCGCCAGCAGGTTGCCGAGGTTGTTGTGCGCCTCGGCGTAATCGGGTGCGAGGCGGATGGCCTCACGGTAGTGACCTTCGGCCTCCGCGGTCTTGCCCGAGCGGGACAGGGCGATGCCAAGGTTGAAGTGGGTCGTCTCCGTGTCCGGGGCAAGTTTGAGCGCGGCACGATAGGCGTCGATCGCCTCACCGAGGCGGCCGTTGTCGAGGGCGGCGTCGCCCTTTTCGATCAGAAGACCTGCCCGATCCTGATCGGTACTCAGGTCGTCCGGGGCCGACACAGCGGTGGTGGGTGATGCGGAAGCTTGGCCCGGTGGGTTCGACGCCGCGGCGGCGGCCGCCGACGGAGGAGGATTCGTGGCCGGGTGGATGTTGGCTGCTGATGGAGCGGACCTCGGCGGCTCCTGACCGCACCCGGCCACCACCGCGACCGCGACGGCGAGCCCCAACCCAAGCACACACGACGGAGGGCAGGCACGGGCGATTCGGCGGGCTGCGAACGGAATCATGGGCTTTCAGGATACGGTGAAGGAGCGACCGGGCTCCAACAGGAAGTGGCGGGGGGAGTCACGGTCCGGTCAGTCGGCGTTGGAGTGCCGCTGCCCGTGCGTGGGTCGGGTCGCGCGCGAGGACCCGGTCCAGGAGCGATCGGGCCTCGGCGTTCTGTCCGGCACGGGCCAGTTCGTCGGCCAGCGCGAAGAGGGTGTTCGGATCTCCCGGACTGAGGCGCAACGCCTCGCGAAAACTGAGGATTGCGGCTGGCCCTTGTCCGGCGCGGGATCGCGCCAGGCCCAGGTTGAAATGGGCCGGGGCGAAATCGGGTTTGAGTTCGATTGCCTTTCCGAAGGCCTCCATGGCGGCGGCCCACTGTGCCTGCGCGTAGCGCGTGATGCCCAGTTGCACCCAGCCGTTGAGCGAGTCGGAGCGGACTTCAAGGTGGCGTACCAGAGCCGCGTCGGCGTCCGTCACCCGCCGTTGCTGAAGTCGCAACCGACCGAGCAGCAAGAGGCCTTCGGCGTCGTCCGGAGCATCGGTGAGGAGACCGGTGAGCAGGGTCTCCGCCTCCTCCCAGCGCCGTTCCTGGATCAGCGCCTGGACCTGCTCGGCGCGGCGTCCGCGGTCGGTTCGCAGGTCCTGGACTGCGCGAAGTTCGGGATCGGGCCAATCGAACGGGCGGGGCAGGGTCGCCGCTCGGCGCGCCCAGGCGTCGGCTCCGGTGGCGTCGCCCTGACGCAGGCGAGCCTGGCCTTTGAGCGCCATAGCGGCCTTCGCGGTGTAGGGATTCGTGAGACAGGGCGTGAGCAGGGCTTCGGCCTCGGAAATGCGGGCCTCCGCCAGATGAATGCGCGCGAGTTCGAGCCGCGCCCCCGCGTGCCCGGGATCCTGGGTGAGCAGGATCCCAAGGTGCGAGGTGGCGCCGGCGAATCGTCCGCGCTCGCTGAGCGCCTGGGCGAGGCGCAGTCGCGACGCCTCGGAGCGGGGTGAAAGCGCGAGCGCGTTGGTGAAACCCGTGAGCGCGAGGTGCGGCGACTCGGAAAGCTGCAGGAGGGCGAGCAGATGCCACCAGCCGGGCTGGCGGGAGTCCAGACCGAGGGCGCGCCGGTAGCATTCCGCCGCCTGCGTCGGGAACTCGGCGGCGTGGTACGCCTGCCCGAGGGACGCCCATGCCGTGGCGTCGGACGGGCGTTCAAGCACGGCGTGGTGTCGGGACTGGATCAAGGTTGCAAGGGCGGGCTCGAGCGAATGGACCGGGAGCTCAGGCGGTGACACCACGTGCGCCTCACTGTTATCGGACTCCGGTGAGCGGGAGCACGAGGCGACAGCAGCCGTCGTGAGTGCCAAGGCGAGGACGTGGGTCGGGCGGAGGCCGATCCATCGCAGGCACAGCATGACGCGGACGCGGGGCATCACGGTTGAGGCATGGGCGTGCCGGCGCCCTGTCGCAGCACGAAGGGGCGAGGCGAATCGGGCGCCGGCAACTCGAATTGCTCCGAAGCGCCATCGGGCCAGCGGACAGTGATGCCGAGGAGTTGCTCGGCAGGTTCGAGTCCGAAATGGAGCAGGGGCTCGTGACTGACCAGGTAGCTGGTGGCGGGTTGAAGGACCGCCCAGCGCATGTGGCGGTCGGTGCGAAGCACGGCCTCGGCCCCGATGGCATCGCGACCGCCGGCGGCGGGCAGGACCAGTCGCAGGCTCACGTGACGTCCGGCGGCGCGGGCGGTATTGATCAGGACCCGCGCCGGCCCGCCCACGTGGCCGACGATGAGATCGGGGGCGCCATCACGATTGAGGTCCGCGAGTGCCAGTGAACGTCCCACGGCGGCCGAGCCGCAGAACGCGGGCTGCTGCGGCGACATCTCGGTGAAGCCGTTGGTCCCGCGACCGGCGAACAGTTGGGCGCGCTGGGCGTACTGAGCCCACCAAGGATGGACGCCCGAGAGAATCGGAGTCTGGGGTGGCACCGCGCGGCGCACCAAGCCGTTGACGAAGGCGAGGTCGGGATGCCCATCGGCATCGAAGTCGGCGACGACGGTACCAAATCCGGTGCCGCGCCAGGCCTGTTCCTGAAGCCCCGATCGCGCGATGGCATCCGTGAACAGGCCCGGGCGATCCTGGCGGTAGAGCGCGTGGAACTCCTCCGAGAGATGGGTCACGAACACATCACCCAGCCCGTCGAGATCCACATCGGCGTAGGCTACC
>CAZYJB010000539.1:0-3924 GCA_964647675.1 uncultured Verrucomicrobiota bacterium
GAGGGCGCCGTCACCACCGGTGCATCCGGCACCTTCGGATCCGTCCCTTCGGCGTATTCCTGGACATTGCTGCGCCCGTCGCCGTCGGGATCCGCCGCGGGTGCGATGACCTGCGCATCGGCATTCCCCGGCCAATGGATCGCCTGCCAACGCGCAAATGCCGACGTCGGCGGTTGGGGAACGGGTTCCACATGAAATCGGAAGGGCGTGGGTTCACTCATCAGGTTGGTGGCCTCCCCGCTGCGCCTGCCCACCGCGCGCATCCAGACCCGGTACACCCCGTTGCTGGTGAACCCGAAGTTGAAGTGCGAATGCCCCCCCAGCACGAGATCCACCCGATCTTCGGCACCCACTCCGTCCCGGGTGTTCATCCGGACATCGAGCCCGCCAAAGGCATCGGACTGCCACATCAGGAACCCTCCCGGGCCTTCCACGCGCACCAATTCCAGCGCCACGCTGGCGCCCAACAGCGGAGGCAACCCCTCCGCCGAGAGACCCAGGTACATCAGGTCGGGATCCTGCGACTGCGGCAGAATCCAGAGGCTCTCCCCCGCCGAACCGAGGGGCGGGAAATCCCCGGGCAACTCAACCCGCGCCGACTCCGCCACCACCAGCACGACATTGGTGGCCGCATGATTCACCGCGGCGTCCTCGTCACGCACCACCACTTGCAGCGGCGCGCCGTCGCCCGTGCCCGGGTACACGACGCGCAAATCCACGTGCTCGGTGCGCAGCTCGACCGTCTCGGGGGACTGGGCCAAAACCGCAAGCACGGCTCGAAGACCGGCGCCAAGGATCACGAACCAGGCCAAGACTCGTCGCATGCGTTCGGAGTACAGCATTCTCAGGGAAGCGTCGCTTTCGGATTGGACGCAGCCCCCCGGCCCGACCGAAGGGCTGCGTCCACCCCATTGGTGGGATTCACCCCACGGCCACCGACGCACAACCGGTGCGCCGGTTGGAAAGCCACCGCAGCGCGGCCCCCAGGGCGAGCAGGCTTACCGGGGAAGGCTCGGGAATCACCGAGACGGAATAGGCCACGTCGCCGCTCGCCACCGCGCCGTCCGTCAGGTGTGTTCCGGTGGCCTCGAACAACAGCTCGTAGGTCCCCGGCTGCGTGAATCCGAGATTCACATGGCCGTGGGTGCCGGGCAGCAGTGACAACCGGTCACTGGCATCCACGCCATTGCCCGAATTCAAAAAGACGCTGATCTCCCCCAGCGATCCCACCGACCACGCAGCCACATCGCCCGGCCCATGGATGCCCTTGAGGCTGAGGGTGAGATTCCCGGACCACTCCGCGGGATCCAGTTCCTCGGTGCCCAAGCCGAGAAAGAGAAGGTCGGGATCCTGCGCCGCCGGCAGGATCCACAGCGGCGTGCCCGCCGCGATGCCGAGGGCCGAACCCAACCCGGCGGAGGCCAGGCGGCGCGCGGACTCGTTGACGCCCAACAGGGCATCCGCGGGTGCATACTCGGTGTCGGTCTCCCCGTCGTGGACGTGCAGATCAAACGACCCGCCCTCATAAGCGATGCCGATGTCGGCATGGCCGCGATTCAACAAAGTCGCACCATTCGCGCACGGCATCGTCGCCAGCAAGGCGCTCACCACGGGAGCCGCGGCCTGAATCGGGAACTTCTTCAACTTCATGCTTGGTAGGATTCGGGGGTTGGGTTGGGACATCAGAAGGGCACGGAAAAACGTCAGGGCAGGCCGGCCCAGCGGCGGCGCAATTCGGCCCAGCTCCAGGCCAATACCAGCAGGACGGACAGCAGCGCCACGATGAGCTGGCCGGGCGGCAGATCGAATCGATGCGCCACCACGAGACCGAGCGCCACGCTGCCCACCCCGACCACGGGCGACACGATGAACATCGACGACGCGCGGCGGCAGACGTTGCGCGCCACCAGGGGCGGAAGTGCCAGGCATCCAAAGGTGAACAACAGGCCCGCGGCGCGGATGGAAAGCCCGGCCGCCAACCCAAGAAACGTCGCCAGCCCCGCGGCCCACACGGTCAGGTTCATCCCGACCGAGGCGGCCATGGTGGGATCGCTCAGCAGAAGCACCAGGCGCGCGCGAAGGGCGAGCACCGCGACCACGGCAGCCACCGCCAGTCCGGAGAACCACGCCACGTCCATTCCGGTGGCACCGATCAAACTCGACGCCAGCAACGCCTGCACCTGCTTCATCCCCAGCGCGCTCTGGGCCACGATCAGCACGGAAAGACTCGCCGCCACGAGGAACACCCAGGCCGTCGCTTCCTCAGAACCGCGACGCACCGATCCCCGCGACGCCGTGCACCACGCGGCCGCCAATCCCATTCCGACGCTGCCCACCCCGGGACTCACCACGCCATAAACCAGGCTCACCGCCGCGCCCAGCGTCGCCGCCTGCGCCACCGCCGCCGCCAGAAAAACCTGGCCTCGCGCCACCACCACGACGCCCACCAGCGAAAGGACCAGCCCGGACAGCAGCGCGGTCAGGTACGCCTCGCGGAACATCGACCAGGCCTCGAGAAATCCACTCATGGCATCAGGCGGGGGAAAGGCTGGGGACGAGTTGAAGATCGCTTCCGGTGCCCGCCGCGGGACCGGCCGGCACCGTGGTGTCCGCACCGGCTGCCGCATGCACGGACAACATCCCTGCGGCGTCACGCGCCACGCGCACCGGCACACCGAAGGTGCGCGCGAGATGTTCTGAGGTGAACACCTCCTGGATCGGGCCCGACACCACGCGCCCCTGCTTGAACAGCGCGGCGTGCGACGCCCGTTGCGCCGCGATCTGCAGTTCGTGCGTCACGAACACCACGGTGATGCGATGCTCGCGGTTCAGCCGAGTGATGGTCTCCAGCAACCCGGTCGCCGCGGCGAGATCCAACCCCGCGGTCGGCTCATCCACGATGAGCAGCAACGGATCCCGCACCAACGCACGGGCCACCAGCGCACGTTGACGCTGACCGCCCGAAAGCGCCCACAGGCTGCGATCCCTCAGCATCGGGATCGACATCAACTCCAGCACCCGCGCCAATCGCTGCGCACGCTGGCGCGCATCGAGGCTCAACCCGACGAAGCCGCCGGAAACAAACTCCGCCACCGTGGTCGGCAGCGCGGCGTTCACCTCCACCTCCTGCGGAACGAACGAAAGTCGCGTGCGCCGCTGGAAATCCGCGCGCAGCAGCACGCGGCCGCGCATCGGCCGGAGCGCGCCCAGCAGCGCTTTGATCAGCGTGGTCTTTCCCTCGCCGTTCGAGCCCAACAAACACCAGAACTCGCCCTGCCCAATCTGAAGCCTCACGTCCCGCAGGATGGCGCGGCGTCCATACCCCAGGGTGGCCTGCTCCACTTCAAGGACCGGCTTGGGTGCGGCCCCCGAGTTCGCCTCCGGCTTCGAATCCCGGGATGCCGTGCTCATCGCGTGGTCTCCCGGAGCGCCTTCAACAGGCTCTCGAAATTGTAGGTCACCATCTCGACGTAGCCCGCCGTGCCCGGTCGACCGCCCGTCTGGTGCGCCATGCCCACCACGCGCGCGCCGGTCTGCCTGGCCACAAACTCGGCGTGCTTCCCATCCAAGTAGGGCGCGGTCAGCAGAAACCCGGTCCGGTTCGCCTTCATCCTCTTCACCAACGACTGCAGATGCGCCGTGGTGGGAGGAACACCCGGGCTGGGCTCGAGATACCCCAGCACGGTCAGACCGGTCCGCCGCGCGAAGTACGGCCACAAATCATGGTCGCCGACAAAGTCGCGCCCGCGATACGGCGCCAGGGCTGCCATCCAGCCGCCCAGGGCGTGCTTCTCCTGAAACGCCTTGATCTCCGCCGGCGCCTTCAACCCCTCCCACGCCTCCAGCAGCTTCTCCACGTCGTCGTCCTTCGCACACTCCGCGCCCACCAGCAGCGTGCCCAGCTCCAGCTCGAACGCCGCATGG
>CAZYJB010000540.1:0-3921 GCA_964647675.1 uncultured Verrucomicrobiota bacterium
CACGGTCGCGACCATCACGGCCGCTGCTTCTCCAACTGGCTCGCGGGCGGCGGCGTCAAGGCGGGCACGGTCTACGGTGAAACCGACGACTACTGCTACAACATCGTCGACAAGCCGGTGCACATCCACGACTTCAACGCCACCCTGCTGCACGTCCTCGGCATCGACCATACGCGCCTCACCTACCGCTTCCAGGGCCGCGACTTCCGCCTCACCGACGTCCACGGCGAACTGGTCAAAGGCATCCTGACCTAGCCGGAACACGCCCCCGTGATCGGATCGATCACGGTCGTCGTACGCGGAAAAACACTGCCGGTGCGTCGCTGCGGGGCACGCTCCACTGGAACGCTCCCGCCGCCACCTGCTGTGTGAGCACGGTCTGCCACGTCACGGGCGCGACCAGCGACCCAGCGGATTCGAGCACGAGGACCCCCGCCACGGCATTCGTGCCGCTCACCTGCCATGCACCCGCCGCTGTCGCGGCAAGCCGGATGCGCAACGGTGCCGATCCCGGCGCTTCGTCCGCGGGAATCGTGGTGGCCAGCGCGATCCCTGTGTTGAGCAGGCTGGGATCCGAAACGTCGGGCAGGGCGCACGGCACCGGCTTCTGCTCGGACGCCCACTCCTGCAGGATCTGATAATCCTTTTCCAAGAAGAGATGCCGACGGCCGTCCTCCAGCGTCATCTCGATCTCGTCGCCGTTATCCATTGAGAAGAAGACCCCGTTGTCGGCGTAACGGTGAAGCACATCGGTCTCCACGGGCTTCCCGCCCACCTGGTACGCGCCCCACGAATCGGTCACCTCCTCAAGGGTGGTGGGGTACACCGGACCGGCAAAGTAGTTGCGGAAGCGCACCAGCACGCGGCCGTTGGGCAGGAAATGCCATTCGCGCGTGTTCACCACCGCCACGCTCTTGATGCTGCCCAGCACGTTGAAATAGACGAACCCGGGAATCAGACGACGGTACAGCTGGTAGTTCGCCAGCACGGTCGCGTTCTCGAACACCCGTCCGGGCTGCGGATCCACCGGAAGCCCGACGGTGGGCGTCGGCTCGGATCCGGGACGCCGAGCGGCGAGGGGAAGGCGCGCCAGCCACTCGGCATCGATCACTTCAAGCGCGGCGTCCGCGGCCTGCGACGCCGCAATCGCCGCCGTCGCCTGACCGAGATGAACGGTGTACGTCGAGGGCGAGCCCCACCCGGCTCCATGTAAGGTCACGGTGTCCCCATAGAAATCCAGATCCAGGATGCGCACCGGCGCGAACCTCGAATCCACCGTCATGGTGCGCGCGGCCAGATCGACGGAGTAGAGGCCGTAGTCGCGCGCCAACCCCAGCGTGGTGCACCGGTTCAGGCGAAATTCACCGTCGTCGCGCAGGACCAGTTCCGAGGACTGACCCGGCAGGGGCGCGGTCCACCGGCCAACCAATCCACCCAATTCCCCTTTCAGCGAAGACGGATCCGTGGTCTTCGCGATCACCTCCGCCTCCGAACCGGCCAGCTTTCGCGACACCACAAGGCGCATCAGGTCGCCCGCCAAAAACAGGTCGCCCTCGAAATAGTCGATCTCAAAGCCGCGCGCCGGTCCCTGTCCCAGGTACGGCAACAGGCTGAGTTTCTCCGTGGCCATCACGTACTGGCCGCGTTCGACCTGGCTGGGCACGCCATGGGCCCCTGACTGCACGATGTAACGCCCGTCGGGACGCAGGGTGAACCGCATCCAACCCATCGGATCCTGCACTTCCCAGTGGCCCACCTGCCAACCGGGGACCCCGCGGACCGCCAGCGACTGGCGCACCTTTTCCGTCACGTCGGCTTCGCTGCCCGCGCGCTTGCGAGCGACATGAACCGTCTGGGACAACGCGCCGAGGTCAATGAATTGCAACTCGCCGTCGTAGTAATCCAACTCGCGCACCGTGGCCACCTTGCCGAACTCGCCGTTGCTGCGCGCGTAGAGCCCCTGACCTTCGAACGGATGAAACTGGATGCGCTTCGACTCGAGCACATGGCGACCACGCACCACACCGTTCAGGAATTCGGTCGCGTTCGTGGCGGCATAGTGTCCGTCCGGCCTCACCACGACATCGACAGTCAAAAATGGTCCTCGGATCTCCCAAAGCCCCACCAGCCAGCCCTCACGAGACATCTCGGCCTCGGCCGTAGCCGCCTTGGCGCGCACCTCGCCCGGGGATCCCGCGACGAGTTCGTATCCCTGACTGCCCCCGGAGAATTCCTCGCGCCGAACGAGTACCAACTGGCTGCCGAAAAAGTCCGCCTCCCGGACCGCCTCCACGCCGCTGTACGGACGCAGGGTGACATGGGCCCCTTCGAACACGTAGCGGCCGCGCACGATCTCGGGAGGGAACTGGCTGTCTTCCGGGTCGCTGACGACGAAGTAGTAGCCGCCGGGACGGAACGTGTAGGTCTCCGTCCCTGCAAAGGGAATGCGACGGCTCCAGGAGCCGACCAAGTCGCGCGCCACGTCCTCTTGAATCAACACCTCGGACCGTGAACCGGCGACAAACTGGTACGTCTCGGTAAAGCCGAACTCCTCGCGCGTGAGGACCATCTCGGCACCCGCGAGCGCGAGTTGGTAGCGCTGGGCTTCGGGTTCGCCGAGGAACTCGTAGGATTCCAAGGCGAGGGTCGATCCGGTGACCGTGTAGACACCGCGCTCCACGTTGGCGAGATCCAGCACGGGATCGTCGGTGTGCGTGGCGCGCAGGTAACGACCGTCGGAGCGGAAGACCACCTCCACCATCTGGAAACCTTCATCGCGGAGCCAGCGTCCGATCAGCCGATCATCGGCCCTGCCCAGGAGTGACGTGAGGAGGAGAAGTCCGGCCACCAGCACCGGGGTTGGAAGAAGGTTGAGGATGGAATGGGCGTTCACGGGACTCGCGCACTGAGCGCGGCGCGAACCGTGTCACCCGACACCCTGGGAATGGAATGCCCCTAAAGTTCCAATCGAGCCTCTGCTAAGCGGCCGCGGCCGCCGGCGCAGTCGCCCCTTCGGCGGGTAACTCCAGGACGAACAGGGCGCCGCGGCCGGAGCCCTCGCTATGGGCCTGCAGGGCGCCCCCCATTTCGCGCGCCGCCAGCGCCGCGCTGTGCAGCCCGTATCCATGTCCCTCCTTCCGCGTGGTGAATCCGTGATTGAAGATGCGAACGAGGTTCTCCGACGGGATCCCGATGCCGTTGTCCGCCACCTCGATTCGCGCACGGTTGCCCGCGTGCGCGATGCGAATCTCGATGAGGCGATCCTCCCGTCCCGATTCGTCGCATGCGAACTTCGCGTTCCGGATCAGGTTCACGAGGATTTGAAGCACGCGATGGCGGTCGACGTTGACCATCGGTGTCGCCGGGTCGTAGCTGCGTTCAATACGCACCTGGTGCCGGATGAGGGAGTCTTCGTTCATGCGGATGGCGTCCTCCGCGACCTCCGCCAGCGCCAGGGTCTCGGAGACGCCGGCCACACGCGCGTAGTCCTGCTGCATGGCGACGATCTCCTTGATGTGATCGACGTTCCTCCCGACCAACTCGAGTTCGCGCAAGACCCATTCACGATCCCGCTCCATCTCGGCGGTAAGCTGACGAAGATAGGAGGGAACGGCGCGCCCACGTGGATCCGTCGCCAGGAAGGCGCCGAGATCCGCCTGGTGCTCGTCGATCAGGGCCGAGAGGCGCGGCAGATTCGCGGCGGAAGACTGGCGCACGCGATCGCACAGCACTTGGGTCGACACGTTCACGCTGTTCAGGACGTTGCCCACGTTGTGCAGCACGCCGGTCGCCACCTCCGCCATGCCCGCATGGCGCGACGCGCGGACCAGTTTGCGATGGATCAACTCGACTTCCCTCTCCGCGTGGCGCCGGGCGGTGATGTCCTGCATGGCGCCGATCAATCGGACCGGCCGGCCCGCG
>CAZYJB010000541.1:0-3920 GCA_964647675.1 uncultured Verrucomicrobiota bacterium
TCCGGAAATGGCGGGCCGCGTTGCCGGAATCGGTCCGTCGCGCAGTCCCTGAGCCGCCGGTGTTGGCGGCCGGGTCATCCGCCGTTCCCGTGCCCATGAGCCGGCTCACGCTCTGCGCACAGCTCGAGGTGTTGGGGCATCCGCCGGAGCAAACGGTGCCGCTCTGTCTGGCGATCAACCCCTTCCTCGGCCGGTGGCGAGACGCGGCCGCTTCGGGGCGGCTCACGGCCTCCCGCTGGCCGCCGACGGCCTCCCGCCGGCTCGGTGTTGCGGCGTACGCCCGCCGATTCTGGCAGTTGGCGCGCGCGCATCCTGGCCCCCCGCTAGGTGTGAAAGGCGCCCGGCGGCTTCAGGCGCGCCTGATCCGACGGAAGCTCGCGGCGTGGAATCTCTATCCGCTGTTGTGGGATCCCACGCCATGAAACCCGTGCAGGCGATCATCCTCGACGTCTACGGCACGCTGCTGGAGGTCACTCCGGTCACGGAGACCGCGCCACGCGCCCGGGCCTGGGATGGACTGTGGTGCGAAACGCTCGGCGGCGGATCGCCGGCGATTCCCGAGAGCGAACTCGCCGCAACGCTCCGCGCCGTGGTCGCGCGGCACCATGAGGAGGCGCAGGCACGCGGGATCCGATATCCCGAAGTGTGCTGGTCCGAGGTGGTGGCGGAGGTGTTTCCCGCGGTGCGGCGGCTGGACCAAGGCGCGCGGCGCCGGTTCGAGGCGGGACTTGCCGCGTTGCCTCGCCGGCTCCGACTTATGCCGGGCTGCGCAGAGGTCCTGCGTGCCTGGCGGGCGCGTGGTGCCGTGCTCGGCATAGCGTCGAACGCCCAGCCTTACACCCTCGACGAACTCGGAGCCGCCCTCAGCGGGGCGGGGCTCGGACTCGATCTGTTCGAGCCGCACCTCCGCGTCTGGTCGTTCGACCACGGATTCAGCAAGCCCGATCCTCACGTGTTCCGGATCCTGGAGGCGCGTCTTGCGGCGCGCGGCATTCCCGCGGGAGCAACGCTGATGATTGGGGACCGCGAGGACAACGATGTCATGCCGGCCCGGGCGGCCGGTTGGCAGGCCTGGCACCTGACGCAGGTTCAAGGCCGCGACTGGGAAAGCCTCGGGCGCCTCGTGTCGATCGATTCCAAAATGACCCGCCACGCATGAGTTCTACCGCTTCACTCCGGTCGGCAATCCCTCGTCGGATCGGCTTCATCTCCACCCGGTTCGCCGGGACGGACGGCGTCACGCTCGAGGCGCGGAAATGGGCGGCCATCCTCGAGGGCCTGGGCCATCGCTGCCACTGGATGGCCGGGCTGCTGGACGCCGCGCCGGAGGTGAGCCATCCCGCGCCGCTGCTGTACTTCGGGCATCCCGAGGTCGAGCGGCTGCAGGCGGCGTTGTTCGGGGTCTCGCATCGCCCGCGCGAAGTCACCGACCGCATCCATGCGTTGAAGGAGCGTTCGAAGGACGAGATCTACCGGTTCGTCAACCGGTTTGCGATCGAAGTGCTGGTACCGGAGAACATCCTCACCATCCCGATGCACGTGCCGCTCGGGCTGGCCATGACGGAGGTGATTGCCGAAACGCATCTGCCCGTGATCGCGCACCACCACGATTTCGTGTGGGAGAGGGAACGCTTCGCCTTGAACGGAGTCGGCGACTGCCTCCAGGCCGCGTTTCCCCCGGGGCTCCCACGCATGGAGCACGTGGTGATCAATTCCATGGCCCAGCGAGAACTGGCGCGGCGGCTTGGTATCCCGTCGAAGATCATCCCCAACGTCCTGGACTTCGAAACGCCGCCGCCGGGCATGGACGATTACAATGCCGATTTCCGCCGCGAGATCGGCATCGCCGACACCGACTGGCTCATCCTCCAGCCCACCCGCGTGGTGCCGCGCAAGGGCATCGAGCATGCCATCGAACTGGTCCGCCGCCTGGGGGACCCGCGTGCGAAACTGGTGATCTCGCATCCTGCCGGCGACGAAGGAAACAGCTACATGACCATGCTGGCGGATCGCATCGCCGAGGCGGGAGTCGATGTGCGATTCATCGCGGAGCGGGTGGGCGAGGCGCGGGGGCGGACCGCCGACGGGCGAAAGGTCTACACCCTCTACGATGTCTATCCGCATGCGGATCTCGTCACCTACCCCAGTCACTACGAGGGATTCGGCAACGCATTCCTGGAGGCGATCTATTTCTCCAAGCCCGTCGTGGTGAATCTTTACGCCGTCTACGTGCGGGACATCGATCCGCTGGGGTTCAAGACCGTCCGCATCCCGCAGCTCGTGACGCGCGACACCGTCGAGGAGGTGCGCGGAGTGCTCAATGACCCGGCGCTCCGGGCCGAGTGGGGGCGCGTGAATTACGAGCTCGGACGGAACTATTTCTCCTACTCCGTCGCGCGCCGAAAACTCGCGGCGTCGCTCGCGAATTTGTTTGGGGAAGGTGCCTGATCTCCTCCGCGCCGCCGCGACCCGGCAGCCTTCGTGCGCGCCGGAGAGGGTGACGGTTCACCATGAACCCGGCAGGAATCACCGGTTGCATCGGGTCGGCTCGGGCAGCGGCGGGAGGCTGGGTGCGCGCGGCACCGATTGGGACGTCCGGAGTTCGTTGATTGTCCTTGGCGGGAGGACGGGGACTGACTTCCAGCGCGCCGGGCGGCGCGGCCCATCGGCGTGACTGCCAAGCCGGGAGCCTTGACCCGCCGCCGACGCCTCCGCGCAGGGACGCGTCGATTACCGTCGTCGCAGCGAGAAGGCGAGGTCTTCGCGGAAAGCAGGGACCGCAACCTCGCGGGCGCCGCCGCCGTTGAGGGACGCTCGTCCGAGGGTGCGCCCGGACACGGGATCCAGCCAGGTGAGTCGCCAGCGTCCCTCGGCCAGCATCAGAGGCAGCTGCGTCGGACCGGGGGCGCGAAGATATCCCGCATAGGCGTGTTCGGGTTCCGCGAGCACGCGCACCGAACCGAGGCCCGCCGGCAGGCTGCGCACCAGGTTCGCCTCCGGTCGCATGCGCACGAAATCAAAGCCGTGCAGGAAGTCGCGCAGCACGCGGAACTGGTGGCGCAGGGCCGGTCCACCGCCCCCGGGCTGTGTGTTTGGAAACACGAAACGGCCGTCTTCGTGTCCGACCGTAAACGAGTAGTCGAGATGGTTGAACAGCGCGCCGCCGGCGAGCAGGAATTCCCAGGCCTCCGCGCGATAGGGAAGATCGGCGGTTCCACGGAAGCCGGTTTCATTGTCGCCGATGGGGCGGTTCAAGTGCGCGTTGAGCGCCACGGCGTCGGGCGGGTTGGCATAATGGAAATTGAAGAGCGAGACGCCCGAGTGCGGGTGGGTCACGCGCTGCGATCCGTTGGCGATGTTCCACGAGATGAGGAACGGCTGCGGCCAGTCGGCCATGGCGGCGATCAGCACGTCCGTCATGTGACGCTGCCAGTCGTCGGGGATCGCGGGCTTCGTGGCGTAGGGCTCGTTGATGATCTCGAAGTAGACGTTGTCGAAGTCACGGAGTTCCGCGGCGACCTTGCGCACCATGGATTCCTGGTAAGGGAGGAGGCCCGCGGAACGCTGCAGCGTGAGCGGATCGTGACGCGAGTTGGGTCCGACGGCGTTGACGTGATTGCGCGGGTTCATCGGACAGACCGACCACATCGAGTCCTCGTACATCGGGCAGAAGAGATTCACCTCGACGATGATCCCGCGCCGGGCCGCCACGCGAACGAAGTCGCGGAGCCGCGCGAAGTAGGCGTCATCCCAGCGGGCGAGGTCGAACTTGTTGCCGCCGTCGGCATAGCCCGGCTGGTCGCTGCGTGCCCACGGGCAGATGAACCGCCCGGGCGCCGGATCGAGGGTGTTGCCGGCGATATTGAAATTGCCCGCGGTCTCGGCGTAGGCGCCGACCCAGATGCGCGTTCCGTTGAGGC
>CAZYJB010000542.1:0-3896 GCA_964647675.1 uncultured Verrucomicrobiota bacterium
CGGCGCGGAGCGCCGCGAGCGTTGTCCTGCACCAGAAGGGTCGAACCATGGTGATGGAATCCGCCACCGAATCCGGGGCGCCCCCCGGCGAATGGACGATTTCCGACGTGTCCGCGCCCCGTCAAACTTGGGATTCGCCCAATCCCGGCATCACGCTCCTGGCCTTGAATGGGATCGCACCCGAGGGCGGATCGCTTGTCCTCGTGGTGGTCGTGGCCACGCGCCCCTCGAGGGTTCCGGACGAGGCTTCGTGGAGATTTGCGCTCCAGCCACTCTCCTCCTGGCACTGAGGGATCCGCAGCGCGACGCGAAGTCCCCTGAACTCTCAAAACGTGTTCGGCTCTTCGTGGGGCGTCGAATACCGTGACGCCATGAACCGAGACGAGGTGGCGGCCATTCTGGAGGAGATCGGCATCCTGCTGGAATTGAAGGGCGAGAACCCCTTCAAGACCCGCGCCTACGCCACCGGAGCCCGCACTCTCGAATCGCTGAACGAGCCGCTCGAGAAGATGGTGTCCGAGAACCGCCTCGGTGAACTCAAGGGATTCGGCGAAGCGCTCCAGGACAAGGTGACCACCCTGGTCACCACAGGTCGCCTTCCCTACTACGAGGAACTCAAGCAATCGGTCCCGCCCGGCCTCCTCGAGATGCTCAAGCTGCCCGGGGTCGGTCCGAAGAAGGTTCGCAAACTCCACGACGAGCTCGGCCTCACCTCCGTCGAGCAACTCGAAGCAGCCTGCCACGACGGACGCGTGGCCGCGCTCGAGGGGTTCGGCGAGAAGTCTCAGCAGAAGATTCTCGAGGGCATCGCGTTTCGGCGCCAGTTCGCCTCCCGTCACCGCCTGGCGCAGGCCCTCGCCGTCGCCGAGCCGATCCTCGACGCCTTGCGCGGACATCCGGACGTGCTGCGTTGCTCCCCCGCCGGCAGTCTCCGGCGCTGGAAGGAGGTCGTGGGCGATCTGGATTTCGTGGTGTCGTCGAAGCATCCCGCCGCCGTGCTCGATTTTTTCACCGCCCAGCCCGGGATCGAATCGGTATCTGGCCGCGGAGAGACCAAGGCCTCCGTGATACTCGGCGGGGGCATGCAGGCAGACCTTCGCGTGGTTTCGGACGCCGAATTCCCCTTCGCGCTGGCCTATTTCACCGGCAGCAAGGAACACAACATCGTCATGCGGCAGCGGGCCATCGCGCGCGGACTTCGACTCAACGAGTACGGCCTGTTTCGTTCCACTGAGGAGACCCGGGATCCCTCTCTGCGAGTCGCGTGCCATACCGAGGAGGAACTCTTCCGTGCCCTGGGCCTGGACTACATCCCGCCCGAGCTCCGCGAGGATCTCGGCGAGTTCGCCGCCGGCGAGTCCGGCACGCTGCCGCGACTGATCGAGTGGACCCAACTCAAGGGATCGCTGCACAACCATTCGAACTGGAGTGACGGACGCCAGAGCCTCGAGGAGATCGCCGCGCATGCTCACGAACTCGGCTGCGCCTACTGGGCGATCACCGATCATTCGAAGGCGTCCTTCCAGGCCAACGGCCTTGACGTCGCGCGTCTGCGTCAACAGGTGCAGGCTGTCGCGGCCATCAACCAGGCCTATGCCGATGAAGGCAGCGACTTCCGCCTCCTGACGGGCACGGAGGTGGACATCCTCAAAGACGGCCTGGATTTTCCGGACGACGTGCTCGCGGGGTTGGAAGTGGTTGTCGCAAGCCTGCACGTGCCCGCGCGCGACGAAGCCGAGAATACCCGGCGCCTTATTCGGGCCGCGCAGAATCCCTGCGTCCACATGCTCGGACACCCCACGGGTCGTTTGCTGCTGGAGCGCGACGCCTATCCCGTGGATCTCCATGCCGTCATCGACGCCTGTGCCGACACGGGTACCTGGATCGAATTGAATGCGAGCTCGTACCGGCTCGACCTCGACTGGCGGCTATGGCGCGCGGCGTCCCGCAAGGGGGTGCGCTGTGTGATCAACTGTGATGCTCACCGTGCCGAACACTCCGGCTTCCTGCGCCTTGGCGCTGGAGTCGCCCGCAAGGGCTGGCTCACTCCCGACGACGTGCTGAACACACGGCCCCTGCCCGCCCTCCGCGAGGCGCTCGGCGCCAAGCGCCGCCCGCGGTGAGATGGACTATGGACCTCATGGACTAAATGGACTCGATGGACGCCCGCGCAGCGGAAGTGTCCATCGTGTCCATCGTGTCCATGGTGGAGCCCTTTTCAAGCCCTCGGGATTGACACGCTAGTGGTCGGGCCATTAGAAACCGGCACCCTCGCGGAAAACCCCACGGAATCATTGTCATTATGAGTTCGCACCCCCCACGACCCCATGCTGCTGCCGGCCGCCGGACACGACCCACGTGGGCGACCCTCATCGCCCTCACCTCCACCGTCGTTCTTCCTGCCACGGCCGCCACAGTCGGCACCTTCACCGGAGCTGATCCCGATGAGGGCCTCGATCTCCAGGGCAACTTCACCTACGCCGTCAATTTCGGCACCACCGGCGCCTCCGGCAAAGCCGGCGACGCGACCTTCACTTCCGACACCTCGACGGGCGTGACCTACACCGCCCCCAACGAAGTCACCGGTTGGCTCACGGCACAGTACGGGACCACTCCCGGGGACGACGTGCTTGAGAGGGTCATGGGCGACATCCGATGGGCCGCTGCGCCCGACACCGTCATCATCCGCCTCGCGGTCGAATCGGGCGTCAAATACAAGCTTCAGCTCCTTTTTGCAGAATCTTGCTGCCCGAACCGCGGCTTCAACGTGAAGCTCGACGGGCAACTCGTCGCGCCTGACTTCGGTCCCGGCATGACGCAGCAGGCCATCGGCACCCTTGCCACCATCGGTGCCGTCGTCACCGAGGAGTTCACCGCCGCTTCCGAGACCTACGTGATCGAACTCGACGGTCCGGGCGCCGAAAGCCCCGACTTTACCGACCGCAACGCGATCATCAACGGCCTCACGCTGGAGCGCCTCACCGCCGCCGGCGACGCCGATGGCGATGGTCTCCGCGATGACTGGGAACGAAAGAATTTCAGCAACCTCGATGCCAAGCCGGGTGACGACGCCGATGCCGACGGTCTCACCAACCTGGAGGAACAAACCCTCGATACGCTTCCCACCTCCAAGGATTCCGATCTGGACGGCCTCGAAGACGGTGCGGAGGTCCGCACACACAAGACGAATCCGACACTCATCGACTCCGATGGCGACCGGCTCGGCGACGGCACCGAAGTCAACGTCTACAAATCCGATCCCACCAAGACCGACTCGGACGGCGACGGTGCAGGCGATTACGCCGAGGTCATCGTGCGCAGCGACCCCGCCAGCGCCAGCAGCGCCCCGCGACGCGTGACCGTGGGCACGTTCACCGGCGCCGATGCGGGGGAAGGCTTGGACTTCCAAGGCACCTTCATCCATGCCCTGAACGTCGGCGGCTTCGATGCGCCCGTAGTCGGTTCGGCCAGCTTCGTGCCCATGACGTCGGGTGACTCCACCACCGGCGCACTCGTCGAGGCAGGCAACGAGATCGCGGCCTGGCATCAGCCCGGGTACGGCGATTCCGGCGACGACGACGGGCTTGAACTCGTGATGCAATCCATCCGCTGGAGCAATGCGGGAACAGCCGACTTGCCCGCCGTGCGTGTGACTTTCGAGAACCTCGAGGTCGGTGCCGACTACAAGGCCCAGTTCCTCATCTCCGAGCAATGCTGCGCGAACCGCGCCTTCGATGTCTTCCAGGACGGCGTCCTGCTCGCTGACGAGTTCAATCCCTCGATCTTCCAGGGCGGCGCCGGAAACCAGGCCGCCGGATCCGTGGTCACCGTCTCCTTCTTCGCGCGTGAAGCCACCACCCTCTTCACACTCGATGGACGCTCCATCACCACCCCGA
>CAZYJB010000543.1:0-3895 GCA_964647675.1 uncultured Verrucomicrobiota bacterium
GATAATCACGGCGTCGGCCGTGGATGCACCCGTCACCATGTTGCGCGTGTACTGCACGTGCCCCGGAGTGTCGGCGACGATGAAACGGCGGCGCGGCGTGGCGAAATAGCGGTACGCCACGTCAATGGTGATGCCCTGCTCACGCTCTGCCCGCAGGCCGTCGGTGAGGTTGGCCAGGTTGATCTGGCCGCCGCCGGTGATGTCGGCCGAACGTTCGAGCGCCTCGATCTGGTCCTCCATCAGCGACTTCGAATCGTAGAGAAGGCGGCCAATGAGTGTGGACTTCCCGTCGTCGACGGAACCGCACGTGTTGAACCGCAGAATCTCGATCGGATGATTGGTGCCGGACATGTCCTCGCCTTCCCGTTCGGAAATCAGAAATACCCCTGCTTTTTGCGATCCTCCATCGCCGCCTCGGACGCCTTGTCGTCGGCGCGTGAACCGCGTTCCGTGACGCGCGCTGCGGCGATCTCCGCCAGGATGTCGTCGACGGTGTTCGCCGGGCTTTCCACCATGCCCGTGCTGATGATGTCGCCGATGGTGCGCACGCGAACCACCATGTCGCGCACCGTCTCGTTCGCCTTCGGCGGCAGCAGATCGGTCACCGGCAGCCACTGGCCGCCGCGCCGCACGCAACGCCGGCGGTGGCTGAAGTAGATCGTCGGCACCTCGAGCCGCTCCTGCCGGATGTATTCCCACACGTCCATCTCGGTCCAGTTGGAGAGCGGGAACACGCGCATGTGCTCACCCGGATTCACGCGCCCATTGTAGAGGTTCCAGAGTTCGGGACGCTGGTTCTTCGGGTCCCACTGGCCGAAGGAGTCGCGGAAGCTGAAGAAACGCTCCTTGGCCCGCGCCTTCTCCTCGTCACGCCGCGCGCCGCCGATGCAGCAGTCGAACCGGAACTCCTCCACCGCCGCCAGCAACGTCGGGATCTGCAGTCGGTTGCGACTGATCTCGCCCGGGGTCGGCACGGCGATGCCCGCGGCGATGGCGTCCTCAACCCGGCGCACGATCAGCTTGCCGCCCAACTCGGTCGCGCGGTGGTCGCGGAAGGCGTTGAGCTCCGGAAAATGATGGCCGGTATCGACATTCAGAAATGGCATCGGAATGTCCGAGGGCCGGAAGGCCTTCTCGGCCAGGCGCAGCAGGCAGATCGAATCCTTGCCCCCCGAAAACAACAGCGCCGGCCGCTCGAACTCCGCCGCCACCTCGCGCATGACGTGAATGGCCTCCGTCTCGAGATAGGCCAGGTGGTCCAGGTGATAGCTGCTCATCGCGTCCGCTTCCTTCAGCTTGCCCGCATCCGCTGCGTCCTGCCGTGTCGTGGTGTGTCGTCGTCCTTCGCCGCGTCGATCCGGTTCGTCTCCACTCGCTCAGGCCGATACGGCGCGCCCGCCCCAGGCGGCGTGGAGTCCGCACTCGCGCTTCTCGTCGGCCTTCGCGGGATCGAAGTAATCCCACTCGTTGGGCAGGTCGTGCTCGCGCAGGTAGGCCTCCATCTGCTCGTCGCTCCAGGGGAAGACCGGGCTGACCTTGAGCGTTCCGAAATTGGTGTCCTCGGACACGATGTCGAGGCCCGCGCGGTTCGGGTTCTGCACTTTGCGCAGGGCGGTGATCCACACCTTGGGCGCCAGCTCGCGCATGCCGCGCTGAAAGGGCTCGAGCTTCATGAGCGCGCTGAACTTCTTCAGGCCCTCCTCGTCCGACGTGTCGGGAATCGGACCGTGGATCGCATCGCGGTGCGCCGCGGTCAGCCGCGGCAGGTAGGCGCGGATCTCCAGGCCCAACTGGCGCCGCAACGCCTCCGCGTGCAGATAGGTCGCCGGCCGGTTGTACCCGTGATCCACCCAGAGCACCGGGATTTTGGGATCGACCTGCGCGCACAGGTGGAGAACGACCGCCTCGTAGGGTCGGAAGTTGGTGGAGACAATCGTGCGCCCACCGCCGTGGTTCACAGCCCACCGCACGATTTCCAACGGCGACGCCGATTGCAGACGCGCGTTCAAGGCCTTCAAGTCTTCGCTCATAGGAACTCCGCTTCTCGATACCCTTCCGTCCCGGTCATCCATTCCGCCGACTTCGCGTTCGTGTGGCGCACCGAGCCGGCCAATCTGCCCGGCCGAAGGGACGTTGTGCGCCAGGACGCTCCCGCCCAAGGCCGACACGGTGGGCAAGGTCTTCGAAGCCTGGAACGCTGCCTAACCCGGCCCGGCGGAACAGGGTCGTCTGCACGACCTGATTCAAGGTCCCCCGCAGGACCGGCCAGGAAGGCTGGCCTTTTTCCCGCGCGGAGAATCGACGATCACGACCGACGCCGCCGACGCCGCCGACGCCACGGCGACCACGCGCCGCCGCGGGTTTCCCGCCGCTCATGACTGGCTGGTCGTTCACGCGCGCTCCGGACGATCCGTCAAGCCGCCGCGGTCGGGGCGGCCGCCGGAGCCGCAACCACCATCTCGGGCCACACCACGCGCGCCACCCAATCGCCAAAACGCTCGCCCGGATTCCTTCCCGATGCGAACCGCTGGAGTAGGGGCCGGAGCTCCGTCAGGAGATCCGGATCCTTGATGTTGTCGCGCCAAAGACGGTTCAAGCGCGTGCTCGCTTCGTTTCCTCCCAGCCAGATCTGATAACGCCCCGGCGCCTTGCCCACGAATCCGATCTCCGCCGCATACGGCCGCGCGCAGCCGTTGGGACAGCCCGTCATGCGCACGACGATTTCCTCGTCCTTCAAGCCCACCTCCGCGCACAACGATTCGATGCGATCGAGCAGCCCCGGCAGGTAACGCTCGGACTCCGCCAACGCCAGTCCGCAGGTGGGCATCGCGGGACACGACATGGCGGCCGCATGGATCGGCGTTGCCTGGTTCTCTGTGCGAACGCCGTGTTCCTGCAGCACGGCGTCCACCCGTGCGCGATCGCCCTCGGACACGTTGGCCAGGATGACGTTCTGGTTGGCCGTCAGTCGGAACTCCACGTCGAGCGTATCGGCGATGCGCCGCAACGCCGCGCGCAACCGATAGTCGCCCTCGTCCTTGATGCGACCACTTTGAACCCAGAGCCCGAGGAACCAGCTTCCGTCGATCGCCCGGTGCCAGCCATACAGGTCCGCCTGCTTGGTGAAGTGATAGGGACGCACCGGTCCCAGCGCATACCCGAGCCGGCGCTCGATCTCCGCGCGCGTCCAATCCGCGCCGCGCTCCTCCACGACGTACTTCAACCGCGCATGTTTCCGATCCGCGCGATCTCCGAAGTCGCGGTGCACGGTCAGCACCGCCTTCGCCACGTCGATCAGCTGGTCGGGTGTCAGAAACCCGAGCACATCGGCGAGTCGCGGGAAGGTCTCGGCATTGCCGTGGCTGCGTCCCATGCCACCGCCCACCGCGAGGTTGTAGCCCACAAGCTGATCCTTCTCCACGATGGCAATGAAGCCGAGGTCGTTGGTCAGGATGTCGAGATCGTTGAGCGGCGGAATCACGAACGCCGTCTTGAACTTCCGCGGCAGGTAGGTCTTGCCGTAAAGCGGATCGACGTAGCCCTTGCTGTCCGACGCTTCCAGGTCGAGCTGCACGCCCTCCAGCCAGATGGCGTGGTAGGCCTTGGTGGCCGGACGCAGCGCATCCGCCACGCGCACACAGTCCTGGAACACCGCTTCCCGTGCCCGCGTGAAGGCCGGGATGGGTGGCGCAAGCACGTTGCGGTTCACGTCGCCGCAGGCCGCGAGCGTCGAGAGCAGGGACTCGTTGATCGACTTGATCACCGCGCCGAGACCCGACTTGAGCACGCCATGGAACTGGATGCTCTGCCGCGTGGTGACGCGCAGGGTCTGGTTGCCGTACTTCCCGGCAAGATCGTCGAAAACCTGCCACTGATGCGGCGTCATCACGCCCCC
>CAZYJB010000544.1:0-3892 GCA_964647675.1 uncultured Verrucomicrobiota bacterium
CGCCTCGTCCTCCGCCATGGCGCGAACGACGGCCCCTACCGTTCGCAAGGCCGGCGTATTGGTCGGGTGAAACACTTCGAACCGGTCCCCCTGGCAACGCACCAACCCGCCCACCGTCCCCAGCCAAAGCGTTCCATCGCGGGCAACCTTCAGGCATCGGATCTTGTCGTGCGGCAACCCTTCCGCGACCGACCAGAGCCGGATGTCAAACTCGGCGCGGGCGCGGAGTCGAAGCGGTTCTCCGGCGCGCGTGTCGAGGCGCGCCTCCCGGTGGGACAGGAAGTGCGCCGGCAATTCCGCGTCGCCCCAGCGAAAGACGGATCCCGGCTCCTTCTCCGTCCAGTCGGGCAGATTCCTCCAGTCCCTCAGAGTGAGACTCAATCCTCGGACCGCGACACCATGATCACCGACCTCGACGATCCCGCTGGGAGACACGGTGTCCGTCGCCTCGGCCGCCCCGGAGGTTCCTGGCATCGCGAGCCACAGAACTGCCGCGACCCAAACCGGCAGAGTCGCAACGCCACTAAGGCCCGTCCCTGATCGATACCGTGCCATGAAGACACCCCGATCCAATCACGTCCGCGTCACGGGCAACAAGCACCCCAACATCCTCCCCAAGTGCATTCCTTCGGCGGCAACCACCGTTCGACGATTCAAGCCTCGGGCCCGCCCTGCCGATGCACCACCGTGTCCCGGCATCCGACCTGCCGGCGGCGACGCCTGCCGTTGCCCGCCCACGTCCTCGCTCTCGCCTTCGCCGCGCTCCTCCTCAATGCGTGCGACGACGATCGCCTCCACTGGCCACCCCCGCCGCGCAACGCGACGGAGCGCGCAATGATCGAGTCCGCTCGCCGCGCCGTGGACCAGTATGACGGCTGGGCGGAGATCGCGTGGGTCGTCGACCGGCGCAAGGACCTTTGGCGGGTCCAGGCCTGGCGTATCGTCCATCCCGACCAGAAGGGCCGCAACCGATGCGCACCCTACGCGGTGCGGGTGATCGAACTCAGGAACGACGGCGAGGTGGTCGCCTACCGCAATCATCTCTGATCATTGCGGCTTTAATGAGATTTCAACCGCCATTCACCTCGGGTTGAGGTCGGTTCGTTCATTTTCACTGCAATTCATTCCTGCCCCCTTGCCGTTTCTCGGCGGGATGAGATTAGGTGGAAAGAATGCTCCGCCTATCCCTGATTCAGCGGCCGCCTGGGTGTGCCCTGATCGCCTGCCTGGCCGTCACCCAGGCGTTCGCCCTGGCCGGCCACGCGGCGACGGCTCCGCGCCGGGGGGTCGCCGAGGCCCTTCCCTACGACCCCTTTTGTCGGGTCGGCAGCGAAGCCGGGATCGTCTCCCTGCGTCCACTGCCCGCCAGCACCCGGCGCATGGTCGAGCGGCTGCAGCAGGTGCTGGCCACCGCGGATCCCGCATCGATGGCCTACCTCAATGACCGGCTGGTGACGAACCTCGTGGCACGGATCGCCGGGACGCGTGACCTCCGCCGGGCGATCTCACTTCGCTTCGATCTCGGGCGACAGCGCGTGCAGAGCGGGGATCCTGAGGGTGGTCTCAAGGAGTTCGACCAACTCGAACAGCAAGTCTATGAGCTCGGTGGGACGCTGGCCGGGAATCGCGCCTTGGATCTTCGTCTGATGCGGTCCATCGGATACCTGCGGCTCGGCGAGCAGGAGAACTGCCTCGATCACCATAATTCCCAGTCGTGCATCCTCCCCATCCAGCCCGCCGGCCAGCACCATCTCCAGCGCGGCGCGCGCGGCGCCATCCGTGAGCTGACGGAAGTGCTTCGCCTCGTCCCCGGCGACCTCCGCGCCCGCTGGCTCCTGAACATCGCCTCCATGACGGTCGGGGAATGGCCGAACCGGGTGCCCGAGCCCTGGCGCATTCCCGCACGGGCCTTCGCCTCCGAGCACGACCTCGGGCGGTTCCCTGACATCGCCGGGCCGCTGGGAGTGGCGGTCGACGACCTCGCGGGCGGCTGCATTCTCGACGACTTCGACAACGATGGACTCATCGATATCATCGCGTCCTCGTGGAGCCTGACCGGGCAACTGCGCTATTTCCGCAACCATGGGCGCGGAGGGTTCGAGGAGCGCACGGCGGAATCCGGTCTCGTCGGACTGACCAGCGGCCTGAACATCCAGCAGACGGACTACAACAACGACGGGTGGCTGGACATCTGGGTCCTGCGCGGCGCCTGGCTCGGCACCGTGGGCCGGATCCCGAACTCACTCCTTCGCAACAATCGCGACGGCACCTTCACTGATGTCACCGAGGAGGCCGGGATCTTCAGCCAGCACCCCACCCAGGCCGCCACCTGGCTCGACTACAATGGCGACGGCTGGCTCGACGTCTTCATCGGAAACGAATCCTGGGATCCGCGCGAACCGGATCCGTGCGAGCTCTTCCGGAACAACGGCGATGGCACCTTCACCGAGTGCGCCGCAGAGTCCGGCGTGGCTGCGGTGGGGCTCGTCAAAGGAGTCACGTCCGCGGACATCGATAACGATGGGGATCCCGATCTCTTCGTCTCCTGCCGTGACAGCGCGAACCGGCTTTTCCGCAACGAAGGCGCGGCGGGCACCAATACGCTGGGCGGAATCCGCTGGCGGTTCTCCGATGTCAGCGCCAGAGCCGGCGTCGGGGAAACGGTCCGCAGCTTCCCGACCTGGTTCTTCGACTACGACAACGACGGCAGCGAGGATCTTTTCGTCAGCGGCTACCTGATTCGCAGCGTGGCCGACGTCGCCGCCGATTACCTCGGGCTTCCGCACCAGGCCGCCCGGCTGCGCCTGTACCGCAACCTCGGCGACGGCACATTCACCAATGTCACCGCCGCCGTCGGTCTGAACCGCCTCTGTCACACCATGGGCTGCAACTTCGGCGACCTCGACAACGACGGCTGGCTGGATTTCTACCTCGGCACCGGCGACCCCGATTTCGCGACGCTCATTCCGAACCGGGTGTTCCGGAACGCCGACGGGAAACGCTTTCAGGACATCACGACCTCGGGCGGATTCGGCCAGTTGCAGAAGGGGCATGGCGTCGGGTTCGCCGACCTCGACAACGACGGCGACCAGGACATCTATGCCGTCATCGGAGGCGCCTTCGCGGGCGACCGCTACCCGAACTCCCTCTTCCAGAACCCGGGCCACGGGAACCACTGGCTCAAACTCCATTGCGTGGGCGAACGCAGCAATCGCGCCGCCATCGGCACCCGCATCAAAATCGTGCTGAACACACCGCAGGGGAAACGCACGATCCACAAGACCGTCAACAGCGGCGGCAGCTTCGGCTCCTCCCCGCTGCGGCAGGAATTCGGACTCGGTGACGCGACCGGCATCGACCACGTCGAGCTGTTCTGGCCCACGACCAGGGAACGCCAGCGCTTCGCCGGACTCGAACTCGACCGCGCGTACCGGATCCACGAAGGCGCCAGCGCGGTGACGTCGATCGAGCTGCCGCGCCTGACGTTTCCCGCGCCCGGCGCCGATCGGCACGCCGCGTCGCCCGCGGGCCCTGCGACGGGCCAGGGAACGGTCGGCGCGAAGCCATGATTCGCGAACGGCGCGGCAAGACGCACGGCGACCGCTGGGTGGTGCTCCGCGACGGAACCACGGGCGACCTCACGCGGGGACGCCGTCTGCAGGTGCTGCAGGATTTGTAGGACGGCAATGAAAGGACGGGCGGCAGGGCGAGGCGCCCCGGCCGAGCGCTCTCCGCGGTCACACCCCATCCCTTCACCCCACGCGTCGGCGCCACGGGGACGTGGCGCCCCACCTTTCCTGTCACCTCCTACGGCAGGTGGGTCGTGTCGTCGATCGTCAGCCTGCTCTGACCGACTGGCGGTGGCGAATCGCGTTGCGGAGGCAAGCGAGCA
>CAZYJB010000545.1:0-3889 GCA_964647675.1 uncultured Verrucomicrobiota bacterium
GCGAGCGAGATGACGTCGTCGAGCCAACTGTCGAGCGCGGCGTTGCCGTTGAGGTCCTCACCGGGGTCGAGCACACCGTCGGCGTCGAGGTCCTCGTTGATGGCCTCCAGGATGATCGACGTGCCGGCAGAGCCCTTGGTGAACTTGACGACCTGCGGGAGCGGCGTTCCGTCGAAGGTCTTGCCGACCAGCAGCGCGTTGAGGTCGTCGACCAGATGGCTGAGCTGCGTGTTTCCGGACGTGGCCGCGGCCGGCAGGGACAACGCGTAACGTGTGCCGTCGTTGAGGTTGAGGGTGAAGTTGGACGAGGCGCTCAGGCGACCGCTCGACGGCGGCGGCAGGGCGAGCGCGGTAGTCATTCGGGGCGCCGAGAGGGAGGCGAGATTGACCCCCAGCGTGAAGCCCGCCGCGAGATCCACCGCAATCCCGAACGTGCCGCCGAAGGTGATCTCGGCCATGTCGCCCAGGCCGATGTCGGAGTCGTACTTGAAGGTGACGCTGTCCGCGTAGCTGTAGCCGAAGCTGACCCTGAACGAGAAGGTCATCCCCGCCACATCGAGCTGCGGATCGAGATCGAACACCAGCGGGCCGCCGCCATCGGGATCGAGGATCGACTCCAACTCGGCGAGCAGCTTCTGGACGCTGGGGAACTTGGGAAACTCGAGCCCCGGCGCATCGGCATTGAACCCGAGTTCGGTGAAGGCCGGGCTGTCCTCGTCGCCGGTGATGACCAGGCTGCTGCCGCTCAGCAGCTCGAAGGCGACCTGCCGCCCGTCGAGGAGGGCGCGCACCTGGCCGGTCAGCCCGGCGGCATTGAGCGCCCCGTTGAAGTCGGCGACCAGGTCCTGGAGCGTATTGTTGCCGCTGGTGACTGCGGCCGTGAGCGTTACATTGACCGGCGCGGCGTCGCCGATGGTGAGATCGAACGAGGTGTCGGCGCTGAGCCGGCCCAGGGCCAGGTTGCCTGTGGGATTGCCGTTGCCTGTGCTCGCCACCACCCGGATGTCGACCAGCTTGGCATAGACGGTGTCCAGGAAGGCGGTCGAGAAATCGAAGGAGTCGCCGAAGGTCAGTCCGGAGCCGAACGGAAGCTCGACGTCGAGCAATTCGGTTCCGCCCAGGCGCCCGAGGTAATTCAGCAGCCGCTTCAATTCGCCGTACATGTCGGCGAAGGAGAAGTTGAGCAGCCGGTACAGGAGCTCCGCCGGACCGCCGACCGGCTGCACGGTCACCACCAGCGGATTGGTGATGTCAGGCCAGCGGATCTCGATCGTGGCCACCGGCAGGTCGAAAGCGGGCTCGCTCTCCGGATCGCTGGGATCCATCGCCGCGATGCGGATGCCGGTGCTGAGCACCATGTCGTCGACCGCCGGGTCGCCGAGCAGTTGGACCGTCACAAGGCTGGTCAGACCCGCGCCCAGATCGTACAGGCGCAGCTTTCCGTCGGGGGCGTACCCGTAGGCATCGGGTCCGGCGGGTTCGACGAGATTGATTTCGAGGCGGACATCGGGATCGAGTGTCAGCGTCGCGTTCTCCAAGGTGACTTCGAAGAAGCCGAAGTTGCCGGTGGCGGTCACCGAGCCGTCGACGCGCAGGTTGCGGATGACGACCTCGGGTTGCGCAAAGGCACTGGTCGCCACGTAGAACCCGCGGGCGTCGACGCCGAGTTCGAGGCGCAGATCGATGTCGACGGCAAACTCGAAGTAGCCGTGCAACTGCAGCACGCCGCCGAGCAACTCCGCGTCGATGGGCGCCTGGAAGCTGAGTGAGCGCCGGAACGGATTCGCGGCGGTGCCCAGGACGAGGCGTTTGTTGGTGCCATCGACGAGGACGTTCCCGGGCGTGGCATCCAAATCGTCAAGCAGCGTCTGAAGTTCGACCGGGTCGGTGATCAGCGTGCCCACTTCGCTGAAGCGGAAGCCGGTGGTCGACTCGAGCAGGCGTTCGATGAAGGAGTTGGCACCGGACCGCGCCTTGCCGAAGACCTTCTCCGGCGCCGGGAAGGCGGAGTCGGAGTCGGGATCGCCGATGAGCGCAATGGCCTCGAACAACGTTCCGTTGAGCGCCGCACCGATGCGATCGCCGATCAGCGGGAGATCCTCGGTCAGGAAATCGCCGATGCCGCGGAAGAAGTCCTTGATGGCATCCCAGGCCTTGCCGAGCAGGGCGAGGAAATCCTCGAGGAAGGTGGTGTCCTCGAAGGTCTCGACGTTCAGCGCGCGGACCACCTGCCCACCCATCTGGCGAATCTCCACGTTGCCGTCGGTGTCGGTCTCGAGTCCGGCGGTGGTGGGACCCTCGAAGGCGAGGGTGTCGGTACCATTGCCTCCGTTGAACCCGATCGGCACGAGGGTCACGATCTCCCCGTTCACGCTATCCACGATCAGGCGATCGTTGCCGTCGCCGGTGGACACCGAGATGCCGGAGAGACCGCGCCATTCAAAGAGGCCGCGCGAGACGCCGCCGACCAGGACCTCCACCTTTTTGGGCGTGGCGGCGTCGGCAACTGTCAGGCGAAGGCGGACTTCGTCATCGCCGGTCCCGGTGTCGACGCGCAGGACGTGGTCTTCGATGAGGAGCTGGCGGGCATTGGCGAGGGTCCAGGAACCGCGCCCCAGTGTGCCCGCGACGATCAGGTTGTCCGTGGCGTCGTAGTCGATGTCGGTGACCTGGACGTTGGGGAAGCCGTCGCCGAGCCGGACCCAGTTCGCGACCACCGGCGTGGTGGTGGTGAAGGTCGCGAGATCGTTGAGATGCAGGACGTAGACGCCATCGCGCGCGCCCACCAGGACGGCGAGGCGACCCCCGTCGCTCACCACTTCGACCGATTCGAACTGGCTGGTCAGGGCTCCGAGGTTCCCCGTGGCGTCGGTCGCCGTCACGGTGCCGTCGTTGGCCACGGTCAGGAGCCAGAGATGCGAGCCATCGATCGCGAAGGCCGTGCGCCAGTTGTTGCCATCGACCGCGACGTCAACCACGCGCGATGCGCCCGCCGGAGTGACGGATTTGAACGAGGCCCCGTCGTCGGAGCTGACCGAGATCCTGGAGCCCTGGGCGACGACGATGACGCCCGAGTTGGCCACGCCGCCGGTGGTGCCGCCGTAGGCAAGGGCGCTGACCATGTCGGTCGACGCCAGGCTGGTGATCTGGGTGACGGTGGCGCCGCGGTCGGTGCTCTTGTAGAGGCCGATCCGCCCGAGCAGCAGCCAGCCGGTCTGGACCGCATTGGTCGTGAACGGAATGCCTTCGAAACGGCTGCCCGTGGTCAGCGCCTGGTCGGTGGGGAACCCGGGCCAGGAGGCGATGGTGGTCACCGCGTCGAGCCCGCTGAAGTTGGCGCCGGCTGCACTGCTCTTGAGCAGGATTCGCGTCAAGGCGCCACTGGTGTCCGGCGCGGTAAAGTCGATGCGATAGAACGAACCGAAGTTGTTCCCCATCACGTAGCGCGTGGTGGTCGCGCCATTGTGATCCGCCGCCACGTAGTTCCCATCGCCGCCGAGGATCGCGGTCCAGGTGGTCTCGGTGGTGGTCTGGCGGATGACGCCGGTGTCCTGCGTGCCGGCGAAGACGGAGTTGGTCGTGTGATCGTAGGCGACCGAGTGACCGACTTCCGTGACGCGCAGGTTGTCACCGATGAACGTCCACGCCGGCGCCGCGTTGCCGGTCTTGGGATTCAGAATGCGGTACGGACCACCATCGGTCGCGGCCAGAAGGTCGGTGCCATTGGTGGCGAACACCAATGCACGGAAATCACCATGCGGCGCGGTGGTGTACGGCGCCGGCCCGGCCGAGGTGGTGGCCGTGATCTGCGTCCACGTGGTGCCGCCGTCCCAACGAAACGCGATCCCGGCAAATGGCGAGGTGCCGTTGACCGCGCCGGCGATGAACA
>CAZYJB010000546.1:0-3888 GCA_964647675.1 uncultured Verrucomicrobiota bacterium
TGGCGAGCGCCTGCCAGTCCGTCGAGCGATCCGGACCGAAGTACGCCGGCACCAGCAGGCCGGTCCACGCCGCGGACAACGCCGGGCCCGCCGCGAGGAGGAACAGGACGAGGGCTCGCCCCAGCCAGCGGTGGCAACAACCCCGCCGCCATGCATTGCGAACCGGCATCACATCAACCTCCATGCCCCGCCATGTACCCCGCGTCGGGGGGGCCGGCGAGCGCGAACTTGTCGGAGGCGACCCGAGAAACGAATGAGCCTCCGGGGCCGTAAGAGACGATGCCGGGACGCGTGAAACGCGACCCGGCATCGGACGAAGCGATCAGGGAGCGGGAGCCGCTGCCGATTAGACCTTCACCCACTTGCGCGTCTTGCTGCTCTTGAGGATGGCGTCGCAGACCTTCACCTCATGGTGTCCGTCCTCGACCGTGGCGAAGAGCGCGCCGTCGCGCTTGCCGCTCGCGATCGCGCCGTAGATGGCGCGGCAGTTCATCTTGAACGTGTCCGGGAACCCCTCCGCGTGGCCGCCGGGATAATCGGTGAAGCCCGCGACATCCTCCGCGAATCCGGGAGACCCGCGCAACGACACCTCGTTGGCGCCGTCGCGGCTGCCGTACTGGATGGTGTTGGGTTCCTCGGAATTCCAGCAGGCGGACTTCTTCGAACCGTAGATTTCGAGACGCAGGCAGTTCTTTCGGCCGGCCGCGACCTGCGACACGTTGAGACTGCCGAACACGCCATTGCCCCAGCGCAACAGCACGGCGGCGTAATCCTCGGTCTGCACCGGGTAGGTCTCGTATTTCTGGTCCGCGCCCACCTTGGCATAGGTCTGGATTTCGCCGATGGGACGCTTGCGCGTCTTGTGCAGCGTCTCGAGCTGCGCGTAAACCTCGGCGATGCGCGCACCGAGCACGAATGACGCCGCGTCCATCCAGTGCGTGCCGATGTCCGAGACCGCGCGCAGCGCGCCGCCCTCTTTGGGGAGGAGGCGCCAGTTGTAGTCGGTATCCTTGAGGAGCCAGTCCTGGAAATAGGATCCGTTGACGTGAAAGATCGTGCCGAAGTCACCGCGCTGCACGGCCGCGCGCAACTGCAGCACGGCGGGGTAGAAGCGCAGGTTGTAGTTCACCGCGAACACCTGCTTGGGGCGCGCCGCAGCCAGCTTCAGCAACTGCGCCGTCTCGCAGATCACGTGCTTGCCGGCCTTCAGCGCGTCCGCCGCGTGCTGCGCATGCAGCTTGTTGGGCGAGGCGATGTGGACCACGTCCACCTCGGGATGCGTCACCAGCTTGCGGTGGTCGAGGTCGGTGATGGCGTGGGGCACGCCCCACTTGTCGGCGACGACCTGGGCGCGGTCATTATCGACGATCGCGGCGACCTGCACGCCAAGCCGCTTGAGGGCCTCGATGTGCGCGGGTCCGATGAACCCGGTGCCAATGATGCCTGCGCGAAGGGTAGTGATCGGTTGGGCCATTGCTGTTCAGTTCGTTCTGGGTTTGTACTGCGAGAGAAACTGCGCGGAAACGAGCAGCGCACGCCCGTTGTGATAGGCGCCCTGCCACATGGAACTGCGGGAGGTGTTGGCATGTTCCGAGCCGTCCGCGTGGCGCGTGGCCCACCAGCTTCCGCCCGGTGCGACCACGTGCTTTTCGATGAAATCGAGCGTGCGCACGAAATCGTGGTAGTGCGACGCGTTGCCGGTCTGGCGGTAGAGTTCCAGCAGGCCCGGCAGCGCCTCGGCCTGGACCCACCATTCCTTCCTCGTGTCATCCGCCGCCGCGCCCGGCGGTCCGGAGTAGAAGAATCCGCCGTGTTCGCGGTCGAAGCCGTGGGTGAGCGCGTTGTTGCCGAGGGCGCCCGCCCAGCCGCGCAACGGCGCCTCCGGGAGCCCGAGCGAGCGCACCGCATCGAACACGAGCCACAGGCATTCGATGTCGTGGCCGTAGCTCGCGCGCAGGTTGCGCGGCTCGTCGATGTACCGCCAATCGGGCGTCCAGGCGTCCAGGTTGCAGCGGTGTTCCGGGTGCTGGAAGGTGGACGTGTTGAGCCGCACGAGTTCCTCGAGCCGAACGCGCAGGCGCGCATCGGGCCAGACGCGGTGCAGCGCTGCGAAGGATTCCATCAGGTGCAGGTGCGTGTTGTAGGTCTTGGTGCCGATCGCGCCCACGTAGGCCGGCTCCTTCGGGTCGGTGATGGGCCGCCAGTCGGCGTAGAAAAACTCGAGAAAGCCGCCGTGACGCGTGTCGTACGCGCGCCGGTCCAGCACACGGAAGAGATCCTGCGCCTTGCGAAGCGCTTCGCGATCCCTGGTGGCCTGGTGGTAGGCCACCAGCGCGTAGAGCGCGAAGGAGTTGTGGTAGGCATGCTTGCGAAGGTCGACCGGCTTGCCGTTGTCGGTGGTCTTCGAAATGTACCCGCCCTGCCGAAGATCACGGAACGCACGGTCCAGGAACGCGTAGCCGACCCAAGCCGCCTCGAGACTTCGGGAGCGCTCGATGTTCTCGGCGGCCATGGTGGAGAAAAACCACAACTGCCGCGCCTGCAGCGTCAGGAACTTCTCACCGCGGCGCACGAACTGCCCGTCCTTCCAGTCCTCGAGATAGCCACCGTCCAGAAGATCGAGGCAGCCCGGCTGGTAGAAGTCATATACCGAGCGCCGCAGCAGGTCGCGGCATCGCGCCGACTGGCGCTGCATTTCCCGCGCGGTGGGCTGGCCGGCCGCCACGGAATCTGCCGCCCCCACCTGATGCCCCGCAAAAAACCCGGCCGCGATCAATAACGCCAAAAGGGCATGGAGGATGGGAAGCCGCATGGAAAGACAGCCCCGCCTGCCTACGGCCAAACCCCCGATCGGGTCAAGCCTGCCGCGGCCAAACGGGCCTTTCGGCGCAGGGAATGGGCGATTCCCCGGACTTCCCGGGCTCTTCAGGCCCGCGGATGGAACCGGCGGTGGATGTCCCGCAGCCGGTTGCCCGTGACATGCGTGTAGATCTGGGTGGTGCTGATGCTGGCGTGCCCGAGCATCTCCTGGATCACGCGGAGGTCCGCGCCGTTCTCGAGCAGGTGGGTGGCGAAGCTATGCCGCAACATGTGCGGCGTCACGGCCTTGCCCACGCCCGCCTTCACCGCCCGCCGCCGAATGCGCGACCACAGCGCGGTGTGGGAAAACGCCGTGCCGCGAAGCGTGAGGAAGACCTGGGACGGTGATCCCGGCCGCGCGAGCTTCGGACGTGCCTCCGCGAGATAGCGCCGCAGGACGGCCACGGCACGGTCCCCGACGGGCACGAGCCGTTCCTTGTTGCCCTTGCCGATCACCGTCACGTAGCCGCCGTCGAGGTGCAATTGCTCGAGACGCACGCCGCGGAGTTCGGCGAGTCGCAGTCCGGAGGCATACGCCAGTTCCAGCACCGCGGTGTCGCACCAGTCCGCCGGCGTGGAAACGGCGGGAGGCGCGAGCAGGCAGTCGATTTCCGTGCCGCTGAGAGATTTGGGCAGGCGCTTCCAGCGGCGCGGCAGCGACAGGTGCTCGGCGGGGTTCTCGCGCAGGTGGCCTTCGCCCACCGCGAAGCGGAAGAAGGCGCGGATGGCGGCGATCTCGAGGTACAGGCTTTCCACTGCCAGCTTGCGCCGGGAGGTTTCGGGCTCGTGGCAGGGCGTGCGCTCCCGCTCGGTCTGGAGAAACGCGGTCAGATGCGGGAAGACCACCTGCGCCCAATCCGCCACCCCTTGCGCCGTCAGCCAGGCGGTGAGCCGACGCAGCATCGAGGCGTAGGTTTTCTGCGTCTGTTCGCTCTGTCCGCGCTCGTGCCGCAGGTAGACCAGAAAGTCTTCGACCAGCGGTTCCATGGCGGGATTCAGGATTCAGGCGTTCAGCTCGTGCCCGGTGAG
>CAZYJB010000547.1:0-3887 GCA_964647675.1 uncultured Verrucomicrobiota bacterium
CAACCAATTGCCGACGGTTGTTGTACGCGGTGCCCGCCACGCCGCGAATCCGCACCCGCGCGTCCGTCCAGTCGGTCTCCTGACCGGGCTTCACTTCCAGCACCCGCGCCTCGAGCCGCGCGCTGCCGGAGGCCAGCAGAAGCGTGAGTTGCCCCCAGTTCATCTCGGACCGCAGCACGACGCCCTCGACTTCCACCCACTGCGAATCGTGTCGCCCGGACGCCAATTGTTCGACCGACACCGGCAGCGCGCGCGGCAATGGCGCCGGGCCCAGATCGTCGATCGAGTCCGAAAGCACGATGGGCGAGAAAAGCCCCTGGCCGGTGCGACCCAGCACGCGGACGCGCCGGGAATGGGCGGGCAAATCACGAGGATGGTACACATAGACCCCCCCCGATTCATCCTGGATGAACAGCAGATCTCCGTCCGAGGAGCTGCACGTCACCACGCCGGTGAGCGCGCACGGAACGCCGCGCGCCGCCGCCTCCGACGAAAGGGCGAGTATCGACCGCGCCGCCAACCGCGGCCCAAGTCCCGGTTCCGCCACACCCGTCCCGGGCGACACCTGCGCGCCCAGCCGGCACGCCGCCATCGGGAGCAAACCAAGAACGACCCACATCCAAAGCACTCCTGTTGGCCTGCGGTCCCGGAACACGGCACACCTTGGAAACGCGGCCGGCGCTGCTTCAATGCCAAAAGCCAATCCGCCTTCCCCGCCCCTCCTCACCCTGCGTCGCTCCATCGGACGCGCCCGCCAGGCGGAAGCCGTCAGGGCATCCGCGCCGCGGAGACCGCCCCTTCCAAAAGCCAACGACGGGTCACCCATTCCCCGAGATCCGCGAGAACCGGATCGGCAACGGTCTCATACTCATACCGGTCGTCATTCAACACGCCGTCCGCGTTGGTGTAGAGGACCGCCGTGACGAAGAGGGCGCGGCCAGTCGCCGGGTGGGCGAGGTACGAATTCTCAACCGAAAACCCATAGGCCCGACCGATCTTTCCCGTGATCTCCACCCGCTCCCCAGGCTCCGTGGACGACACCACGCGCCGAACGCCGGGCAGAAGCGGCTTCGCGAAATGATCCGGGTAGGCGACCGCGTCGTAGGGTGGATCCATCGACTCCCGCGGATATTGCCTCATGGCCTCCACCAGCATGGCTCTCAGGGCCGGCGCTAACCCGAGCGGACGCAGACCCACGTCGACGTCGGGTCGCACGACCTGCACCAGGAGGTTCTGTAGGTCGACCAGCGAGATGCCGTTGCGCCGCGCGAAGTCCATCGGCTCCGGCACCCTCTCGTCGCCGCGCAGATAAGCCTCTCCGATCCGCAGCCCCGCGCTGTGGTTCTCCAGACGCCGCTCGCTCTCCCGCGCCGGCACCCGCAGATCCGTGCCGCCCGGCCCCTGCCCCGGCCAACGCACCGCCGCGCTCGCGAGGGGACGCGGGATCGGGCGGGTCTCCGACAGTCGGTGGTTGAGCACCACCGACCCATGACCCAGTTCGTGCATCGCCCGGTTCAGGGCCTCGTGCCCCAGCACGTCGAACAGCCGGTTGAACGCGCGGTTGTCCGACACCAGGGCCAGCTTGCGGATCTCGCGGCGCAGGGTGAGAGCAACCACTCCCAGTTCCGGGCGCTCCGGGTTCACCGGATCCCACCGTTGCTCCGGATCGCCCGGGAATAGCGGTGCGATCTCGAACGGAGCGTCCAGCAGCCGCTCCGGATCGGGAACCGTCGCCTGCACCCATTGCAGAGCCGCCACCGCGGCGCAGAGCTTGATGCTGCTGGCCGGATAAAAGTACTCCGCGTCCAGACGGTAACCATGGCGGCGCAAGGTCGGACGTCCGCCTCGCCCAGGCACTACCTCGGAAATCAGGACTTGAACGCGATAGGTTTCCGGCGCGGACAGTATTGCCTGTACCGCCGGACTTTCGAGCCGCGCCAATTCCGTCGAAAGTTCACCCTTCGTATCCCAAGACATGGTATGACAGCCGGCTCCAATCCCTAGAATCGCGACCGCCGTGCAGATCACCATCCTGCCCGGCCAAATCCGCATTCTCCGCTCGCCCTCGACGGACCGTGGAGCAGGCATGCGCGAATCCTACGGCCGCGCCCCGACCGGCTCCAAGTCGCGACATTTTTCTTTGTCAACCTCGTCTCCTGTGGGGCGAATATCACTACGAACCGGCCCCCCATCCCGCGACCACCGCTACTCATGACGTGCCCCTTCAGGACGCTGCTCCGGACCACCCTTGCAGCCATCGTACTGACCGGTCTCGCCCCCCCCGGGCATCCCGCCGACCCGCCGCCTCCACTCCTGCCGCCAGAAATCCTGGGCGAAGCACAGACTCTGGAGATCAGTGGTTCCTTCGGCCATCCGGTGATTGTCCTCGAACTGGCAGGAGGCGCACCGGACACCCTAACCTGGATACGCAACGGGGAACCCGTGCGTCCCGGCTGGTATGGAGTGAATCCATCCGGCAACCGTTTGAGTTTCGACAGGGTCTGGGAGGAGGCCGAAGGGACCTACCAGCTCATCGCCGAAAACGCTGCGGGGCGAACGTTCAGTCACCCGATCCTCGTGAAGGTCGACGACGGCCTGCCCATTCGCATCACACCCGCGGGGGGCACGTTCACGAATAACGTCGCGGTCACGCTCGAGGTGGTGCACGAAGGTCCGCCGCCTTTCCCGGACAAGCTCTTTTACACACTCAATGGCTCCAGCCCCCACGAGGGCAACGGAGCCCAATACTCCGGGCCCTTCGTGATTGCAGGCGACTCCATCCTGGTGGTCCGCCAGTTCGCCCCCCTGTCGCCGGCCGGCATTCCCCATTCCGCCACCTTCCGAATTGAGACGCCGCCGCTTCCCAACCCCGGTCCCGACGCGGCCCTGATGGCGCATTTTCGTTTCGATGAAGCTTCCGGCACTCTCGCGGCTGACGAGGCGCAGTGGCAACCCGCCCGACTTTCCGGAACGGGCGCGCAGTTTGTGAGCGGCGCAGTCTCGGGGAACGGACTCGATCTCGATCGCAACCAGGAGGGATATGCCACGCTCACCTCGCCGATCGCGGACTGGGCCGGCGATTGGACCGTCGCGCTCTGGATCCGCACCGAACCCGGTGACACGGCCACGTCGGCGGTGGTGGGCATGGGCGGGGTCAATGTGCGGGGCGGCTTCCATATCGGCCTCAACCTGTATGGAAGCACGCTGGCGGCCTACGCCGGTGACGGACGCATCCTCGGGACCCAGGCACCGGTGAATGACGGAGCGTGGCACCACGTTGCACTGGTTCACACGGCGGGCGGCGACGTGAGACTGCACGTGGATGGCGGCCGAGCGCGAACGCGCGCCATCAACACCCCCATCGTATCCAATGGCACCCCTCTCCTGCTGGGTCGCTTCGGAGCCGGGTTCCAACCTTCGCCATTCCACGGGATGCTGGACGATCTCCAGATCTACAACGCGGCACTCCCCGAGGAACTGGTCTCGCAACTGACCCGGCAACCTGGGCAGGCACTCCCCCTGCCGCGCCGACCGCCGCCTACCCCTCCGGTCCTGATCAATGACCAGCCGTGGGTGGAGGTCGGGACCGGGCTGACACCGACACTCTCCTACCGTTTCGAGGGCTCACCGCCTTTCTCGTTCCAATGGTATCACAACGGCGTGCCTCTCCCGGGCGCGGTTGAACCAACCCTGATGCTTCCTCCCGTCGATGACGCCCTCGCCGGGACCTATTTCCTGGCCGCCTCGAACTCCGGCGGGACGGTCCGCGGTCGCCGCTTCACGGTGAATCACTCGAGCCGCCTCTCCGCGTCCGTGAATCCCGGATCACACATCGACCAGGTCATCGACGTGGGAACACCGCTCCACCTCGCACTTTCGCCACGCGC
>CAZYJB010000548.1:0-3408 GCA_964647675.1 uncultured Verrucomicrobiota bacterium
GGGTGACGCTCGAGATGCTGGTGGCGCGTTTGTTCGGAGGATTCCCTTGGAATCTTCTCGGGACCTCGCAGCACAAGATGCTGCCGCTGATCCTGGTCGCCTCCGCCACCGGCGTGTACGGCGTCTCCTTCCTGGTCGTCTGGTTCTCCGTCTCCCTGCTCACCGCGCTCCTGTTGCTCCTGCGGAATCCCGATCGTCCTGCGTTGTGGCGTCGTCCGCTCCTCTTTCCCGCGCTGATGATGGTCGCCGTCGCGGCGGGAGGCACCTGGGGCGTTCTCAGTGATCGCGCTGCGCCGCGCGCCCTGAAGGTCGCCCTCGTGCAGCCCAGCATTCCGCAGGTGGTCATCTTCGATGCCGAGGCGGGTCCGCGGCGTTTCGAGACGCTGCTGCAACTCACCGAGCAGGCGCTCGCAACCCAACCGGACCTCGTGCTCTGGCCCGAGGCCAGTCTTCCTGGCGGACTCAGCCGCGAGCAGTTCAACCGCCTGATCCAGCTCATCAAGGACGCGCGCGTGTGGCTGATCTTCGGCGCCGACGACGTGGAGGATCCGGCGCCGGGTGCGGACCCCGAAGCGCCCGGGCGGATGTTCAATGCGGCGTTTCTGGTCAACCCCGACGGCGAGGTGGTGGGCTCCTATCGCAAACAACGGCTGGTCATGTTCGGCGAGTACATCCCCTTCGGACGCTGGCTGCCGTTCCTGCAACGCCTGGCGCCCATCGGGGACGGATTCCATCCCGGCGGAGGCCCCGTGCCCTTCGACCTGCCTGGTCTCGGAGTGCGCACCTCGGCGCTGATCTGCTTCGAAGACAACTTCCCGCAGCAGGCGCGGAAGCATGTCGACGCGCTGACTGATTTTCTGGTCAACCTGACCAACAACGCCTGGTTCGGGGAAAGCGCGGCGCAGTGGCAGCACAACGCAAACGCCATCTTCCGGGCCATCGAGAACGGCCTGCCGCTGGTGCGCTGCTCGAACAACGGCCTCAGCGGATGGATCGACGCGCGCGGGCGCATGCATTCGCCGCGCGTGGCCGCCGGCCGCGATGTTTATGCCGCCGGATTCGATGTCGTCTCGGTGCCGTTGAAGACTGGGCGTCCCACGATTTACCGGCGGGTGGGCGACGTCTTCGGGTGGGGCTGCGTCGCCGCCAGTCTCGCCGGGTTGAGCGGACTGCGTCGCCGCCTGCTGGGTTGACGCATGGCGGGGTCGCGGCATGCTGCGCGCGGCCTCTGCCTTCATCCGTATGATCAACCGACGCACCGCTCTCAAGACCGCCACCATCGCGACCCTCGCCGCGCCCGTTCTGGCGCAGGCGGCCGCTGCGCCCGCCGCCCCGGCTGCGCCCGCGCCGGTTGGCCCGTTCAAGCTTGATCCGTTGCCTTATGCCGCCGATGCGCTCGAACCGTTCATCGACGCGCGCACGATGGAGATCCACCACGGGCGCCACCACGCGACCTACGTGACCGGCCTGAACAAGGTGGTCACGGACCACGCGGATCTCGCGGGCAAGTCCCCCATCGAATTGATTTCCAACCTCGCCGCGCTGCCGGAGTCGGCGCGCACGGCGGTGCGCAACCACGGTGGCGGCCACGTCAACCACGCGCTCTTCTGGCAGCTGCTCAAGCGCAATGGCGGCATCGGTCCGTCGGGGGCGCTGATGGAGGCGCTGGTGCGCCGGTTCGGTACGTTCGACGGGTTCAAGGCCGAGTTCACCAAGGCGTCGCTCTCGGTCTTCGGCTCCGGTTGGGCCTGGCTGAGCCGTGACAAATCCGGCGAGATCGGCATCGAGATCACGGCCAATCAGGACTCCCCGTACATGGGCGGCCGCGTGCCGCTTCTTGGCCTCGATGTCTGGGAACACGCCTACTACCTCAAATACCAGAATAAGCGCGCAGACTACGTCGGCGCCTTTTTCAACGTGATCCATTGGGAAACGGTCGCCGAGCGCTTCGCGAAGCCCGCCTGATCCCCGTTCCGTAATTTGCGGTCGTCCCTGCGGCGTCCTCACCCACTTCGGAATCCGACCCCAGCACCGCGCGATCGACGCCCCCCCCACGGTTCCACCCGCTCCATGCGACGCCCGACATTCGTGACCCGCCGGGACTTCCTCCTTGGAGGCGTCATGCTGGGCGTGCCCGTGCTGCAGGGATGCCTGTCGACTCCCGCCACGGGCCGCATCCCCGCGCGGGCGTTCCAGGGGCGAACGCGGGTCGCCTGCCTGGGCGACAGCATCACCTTCGGCGCAGGCCTGCGCGATCGTCCCAATGAAGCGTATCCGGCGGTGCTTGGCGATCGCCTGGGACCGGCCTACGAGACGCGCAATTTCGGAGTCAATGGCACGACCTTGCTGCGGGCGGCCGACTTCCCGTTTGCCGTGACGCGGGAGTTTCAGGAGGCGCGCGAGTTTCTCCCCGAGGTCGTGGTCGTCGCACTCGGCACCAACGATTCGAAGCCGCACAATTGGCGTTACCGCAATGAACTCGAGCGCGACACCTACTGGCTGGTGCGCGCGTTCATGACGCTGCCCAGCCAGCCGGTCGTCTACCTCTGCACCCCGCCTCCCGTCTTCAAGAACCTGGGCGGCATCCGCAGTGCCATCGTCTCCGGCGACATCGCGCCGCGCCTCCGCGCCATGAGCGCGCGGGAAGGCTGGCCGCTCATCCCCCTCGACCGCGCCCTGGCCGGGGCCGCCGACCATTTCCCCGATGGAGTGCACCCCGACGCCACCGCAGCGGCCCTGATCGCCGAACGGGTTGAGTCGGCGTTCCGAGGAAAGTAACGAAACCGGGCCCGAGCCTCGGGAAGCCCTGACCTCGTCACGGTTTCGCACCGGCGGCATCGACCGCGAATTCCATGATGCGATAGTGGCTCATGGTCCAGCCGCGCCGCGTATACACCGCCTGCGCCACCTGGTTGTCCTGCTCCACATAGAGTCGCAGCCCTACGACCCCGTTCGCCCGGGCTGCCTCGGTGATCCGGTCCAGCAGACCGCGGAAGACGCCGCGCTTCCGTGCTTCCGCTTCGACATACACGCTCTGCAACCACCAGATCATGCCGTTGCGCCAGTCGCTCCATTCGTAGGTCACACACGCCTGTCCCACCAGTCGCCCCGCCACTTCCGCCACGAAATAGGCGCCCTTGGCGGCATCGCTCAGAATGGCGCCCACTCCCGCATTCACCCGTTCCGGATCGAGGCGCAGGGCCTCGGTCTCCCAGGCCAGCCGGCAGTTGAATTCCGCCACCGTGTCGCGGTCCCCGATCCGCCCCGGCCGCACGCTGATCGCGTCGCTCATGGCCGCGCAGCGTGCCCGAGGCAAACGCCGTTGACCATCGCGCGCAGGAATCGTTGAACACCACCACCCCGACCCGCTACCACGGGCGCGTGCAGTTCCGTATCGCCACCCTTTGC
>CAZYJB010000548.1:3418-3887 GCA_964647675.1 uncultured Verrucomicrobiota bacterium
TGTTCCTCGGACTGGGCGCCGCCTCCGCCCAGCGCTTCGAGGTCCCCGGCTTCGAGCGCGAGATGCGACAGCTCGAATCCTGGCTCGCGCTGCACCGCGTCACCGGACCGGACACCACGCTGTGGGATCCGTGGCTGCCGATGTCCGTGCTCTGGCCTGAAACCACCAACGCTCCCTCGACCGATTCGCTGCGGCAGACCTACCGCGCCCGGCTGCTCGCACGGCGTATCGATGCCGAGGGCTATGTTTCCTCCCAGCAACACGACGGCCTGGGCCACCGCGAAGGCTGGCCATTTCCACTTTGGACCCAATCCCAAGGCGCTGGCTGGCACTTCTCGACCCGCGACCTTCCCTACGGTCCGGAGAACGGAGTGCGTCCCACCACTCACCTCACGGATTGGGCGGTCGCCGGCGCGGAGACGGTCAGGCTCGATCCGGACTCCGGCTGGACGCTGCGGATCACCAACGC
>CAZYJB010000549.1:0-3865 GCA_964647675.1 uncultured Verrucomicrobiota bacterium
CATTGACGTCATCGAGGCCGGATGGGGACGGTGTTCCAGCGAGAGCAGCCAGGGTTGGCATCAGATCTGCACCCTACCACACCTCATCACTAACTCGTCATGCCGGTACGCGGCCCGGTCCCCAGGCAATCATGGGCACGCGGATGCCCCCCTCATACAGGTCCCGCTTGATGCCGCGCAGAGGTCCGTTGGAATCGTTGATCTCCGGTTGGTACCCGCCCTCGCGATGCGGACCATTGTCAGAGGTGAACAGCACAACGGTGGACTTCTCGAGCCCGAGCTCCCGCAGGAGATCGACCAGCCTCCCGACGTCACGATCGAGACGCGTGACCATCGCCGCGTGACCCTTGACCGGATCTGGCCACGGACGATCGCGATAATCCCCGAGTTCTGGAATCTCCATACCGCGCGCGCCCGCCTCGTTGTTGGCGTGGGGCAGGGTGGGCGTAAAGACCAGCAGGAAGCGGTTGGTCCGCTGTTGACGAATCCACGCCAGCGCCTCGTCGGTGACGAGATCGGCGCTGTAGGCGACGCGGCGGGTGGCGACGCCGGCCCCGGTGCGATCCTCGGCCGGCACTTCGTTGGGCAACGCCACCCGGGCCTCGTTCCGCCAAAGAAACGTGGGAAAGAAATTGTGCGCGTGCTGCTGGTTGAGATAGCCGAAAAACGCGTCGAACCCCTGGCGTCGGGGAAGACCCGGCTCCGCCGAAGGGCTGTCGCCCAGGCCCCACTTGCCGAAGAGCCCGGTCGCATAACCCGCGCCCCGTACCACTTCGGCCAGGGTGAGATCCTCTTCGCGCAGGCACTGCGCCATGGGATTGTTGCGCCCCGCATTGCCGCGGACGCGACAGTGACCGGTGTGAAGCCCCTGCATCAGGACGCTGCGCGACGGAGCGCAAACGGTGGACCCGGCGTAGAAGCGGGTGAAGCGCATGCCTTCCGCAGCCAGCCGGTCCGGGCGCGGAGTCGCGATGTTCCGCTGCCCGTAGCATCCCAGATCGCCGTAGCCAAGATCGTCCGCGACGATCAGAACGAGATTGGGCGCCCGACGCGACGCGGCGTGCGAGGCCGCTTCCATGGATCCGGTCACAACGGCCAACAGAACCATGCCTCGCAGGAGCTGCTTCCAGGCAGATAGAAAACCGCGGGTGACAATCATTGTATTGAGATGATGTGAGGTGACGCTCACGCGATGATCGCGTCGATCGGTCGTCCATGGTCGATCTCGAGTCGCTTGCGGCCGGGTATTTCCAGCGCGCGCGAATCCAGTCCAAGCTGATGCAGAATCGTCGCGTGAATGTCCGTGACGTAGTGCCGATGTTCGACGGCGTGGAACCCGATCTCGTCGGTGGCGCCATGCATCAGTCCACCGCGGATCCCGCCTCCGGCCAGCCACACGCTGAAGCCAAAGATGTGATGGTCGCGGCCGTCCGAACTCTGCGAGCCCGGGGTTCGCCCGAACTCCGTCGCAAAAACCACCAGCGTCTCGTCGAGCAATCCCCGTTGCGCGAGGTCTCCGAGCAGTGCGCCGATCGGTTGATCGACGGCACGCGAGAGCGTCTCATGATTGGCTTTGAGTCCGGAGTGCGCGTCCCACGCCCCCGCCCCGCCGCCGCCGTGCTGGATCTGAATGAAGCGCACGCCGCGCTCGACCAGCCTTCGCGCCGCGAGCAGCTGCATGCCGAACTCGCGGCACGCGGGCAGGTCCAATCCATACGCGGACCGTGTGGCGGCGCTTTCGTGCGAAAAGTTCACAATGTCCGGCACGGAAAGTTGCATGCGTGCCGCCAGTTCGTAGGACGCAATCCGCGCGTTGAGCGCCGGATCATGCGGATACTCGACTCCCCGCAGTGCGTGGAGGGAACGCAGGAGGTTCAACCCGGCTTCGCGTTGCCGAGGCGCGGTCGGCACCTCCGGTCGCCCGAAGTCGAGCGGGTTCGCGGGGTCGATGCGCAGGGGCACTGCGTCGTGCTGCGGTCCCAGATAGTGTCCATCCCGCCGGTTCCAGTACTCGCGCGTCCCCATCGACACGAACTGCGGCAGGTTTTCGTTCAAGGTTCCCAACCCGTAATGCACCCACGCGCCCAGGGTCGGAAAGTCGCCGTCGTTCTGGTGGCGTCCCGAATGAAACTGCGTCTGGGCGCCGTGATTGCTGTCGGTGGTCCACATCGAACGCACGACGGCAAGACGATCCGCCTGCCTTGCGATGTGCGGAAACCAGTCGCTGATCTCGAGGCCACACTTTCCGTGCGCTCGGAATCCCACCTGGAGTGGATAAAGGGTGTTCCGCTGGTTGCCATTCGCATCCGGAACCACCAGCCGCTCGATGGCCAGCCGCTTCGGGTCCTGCACGCTGGCGAACGGGGTCTCGGCAATGGACTTGCCCGCGTACCGGTTCAGCATCGGCTTCGGATCGAAGCTTTCCATGTGGCTGACACCCCCGTTCATGAAGAGCCAGATCACACTGCGTGCGCGCGGCGCGAAGTGCGGTCGCCCATCGGGAGGTTGCCATGAGGTCGTGGCGGCTGCGGACCGACGGTGCAGAAGCGCACCGAGCGCAAGCCCGGTGAAGCCAAGGCCCAAGTCCGCGAGGAAGGCGCGGCGGGGTTGAACAGGTCTCGGTGCGCTCATGGTGTCGTCGGGTCGCCTCAACGGACGTTCACGAAGTCGTGGTGGTTGAGCAGGGTCCAGACGAGTTGCACGCGCGCGCGCTCCGCGGACCGGTCTTCGCCCGGTTCGTCGTTCGCCTGGGCCCGCCACGATTCCAGCGCGTGCCGGCAGGAATCGAGTTCGGCGGCGCCGGGACGAAATCCGAGCAGGGTCACGAACGCGTCCCGAATAAAGATCTCATCCGCTGATTCCGCGTGGGATTCCCGCGTCGCGCAGGATGCAGCGAGGCGGCGTGCGATCGCAGGCGCAGCCTCGTTCACCAGCCGGCTGTTGAGAAGTGCGAGCGCCTGCTGCGGAACGATGCTTTGCTCGCGCCGGTAGCACTCCTTCACCAGGGCGTCGTCGAATACGGCGAGGAACGGGTTCCGGTCGTTGTTGGAATGCTGGAAGTAAAAGCTCCTCCGGCGCGAGGTGTCCTGCTCACCGGGAGGCACGGGTGGCCCGCCCGCGGTCGTGTCCAGCTTTCCGGCATGGGCGAGCAGCGTGTCCCGGATCATCTGCGCCTCGAGCCGAATCGGCGGCCGACGCCACCAGTATCGATTGTCGGGATCCCGGGCGCTGCTTGCGGCCTCGTTCACGCTGGAGGATCCCATCCGGTAGGCCGCCGAAAGGACCATGCAGCGATGCAGATGCTTGAAGCTCCAGCCGCTTTCCATGAACTCGACCGCCAGCCAGTCGAGCAGTTCGGCGTGGATCGGCTTGGGCGTCTTGCGGCCGAAGTCGAACAGTCCAGGTGCCAGGGGCAGGCCGAAGTGCCGGTTCCAGACGTGGTTGACGGCGACGCGCGCCGTCAACGGGTTCCTGGAATCGCTGATCCAGCCCGCCAGTGCCGTGCGCCGTCCCGAACTCACTGCGGGAAAGGGTCGGGAGGGATCGTCCTTGGTGGAGTCGGCGAAACGGGTCGGCGTCCAGGCTGACCCTGGCAACGGTGGCAGGGGTTCCTTTCCAGTAATCGCGACACCTTCCGCAGCGCGCGCGTCCTCCAGTGCCTTCCGAGCTTCCGCCAGAGCCTTGTTCGCAGCCTCGCGTTCCCCGTCCTTTGCCGATGCGAATCGCACCTCGGCGAGGGCTCTGGTCAGACGCGCGCGCGCCACGGCGGCTGTCCGCTCGGCGCGGACCGCATCTCGATGACGTTCCGTTGCGTCGGCGCACTCTTCCCACCGTGCCCGGAAGGCCGCGGCCCGATGGCGGATGC
>CAZYJB010000550.1:0-3859 GCA_964647675.1 uncultured Verrucomicrobiota bacterium
CCGCCCTATGAATTCACGTCGGTTCATCGCAGGACGCGCCAAGTGAACCATCCGCTGCACGCCGCCTCCAATGCCAAAGCCTGTGCCCGGTTCCCGGGCAGCGAACGAGCGACGCGTGGCTTGACCCATGAAAGACACATAGCGCAGGGCGGAAACCCGTTGCGCGAGTCCGCTACCAAGACGTCGATACCCGTGCCTTTCCCGAGCTCCCCCCTTCGTGCCTTCCGCGGTTCGATCTCCGGGTTTCTGGGCCGCGCGGTGAATTCGCGTGAGCCGGCCTGCGTCCCTGTGGTCTCATCGCGGTCGTTTCCACGCCACGTCCCACCGATCCCGGCCCTCACCATGAGAATGAGAATCCCGCTCCTGACCGAACCGACGTCCCGACTTGCTGGCCGCGCATGGATCATCGCCGCCTTGAGCGCCGCGATCCCGGCCGTCACCGCGGGGAACTGGCCTCAATTCCGTGGACCCACGGGCCAGGGCCTGTGCGACGAAGCCCGACTTCCCCTCGCCTGGTCGGCCACCTCGAATGTCGTTTGGTCGGTGGCCGTTCCCGGACAGAGTTGGTCATCGCCGATCGTCTGGGGCGACCGCGTGTACCTGACGACGGCCACCGACGATGGCCAGACCTGCCGCGTGTTGGCCCTCGACACCGCGGACGGCCGGACGCTTTGGAATGTGGCGGTGTTCGAACAGGTGCCGCGCCGCAAGGAGGCGCGGAACTCCTACGCCACGCCGACGCCGGCCACCGACGGCAAGCGGGTCTACGCGGCGTTCGGTGACGGCAGCTTCGCCGCGCTCGAACTCGACGGCTCGATCGCCTGGACCAACCGAACCTATCCCTTTTACAGCCAGCACGGCCTCGGCTCGTCTCCGATTCTCCACGATGGACTGCTGATCATGACGCGCGACGCCAGCAGTGAAGGCCCTGACAAGACGGTGGGCTGGCAGAAGCCGTGGGACCAATCGTATCTTCTGGCGCTCGATACCGCGACCGGCCGCGAACGCTGGCGCGCTCCCCGCGGACTTTCCCGCATCGCGCACGGCTCGCCCGCGATCTGGAAGGGCGCCGATGGCAACGCCCAGGCGGTCAGCGAGGTCGGGGACGTGGTTCAGGGCTTCGACGTCGCCACCGGAAAGCGCCTGTGGAGCAGCGAAGTCCTGGGCGAAGGCAAGGTCCCTTCCACGCTCGTCGGCGAGGGCTTGGTCTTCACCTCGGGGGGTTGGGGCGGACGCGCGAGTATCAAGGCGTTCAAGCTGGGCGGGTCGGGCGATCTCAAGGAGTCCAACCTCGCGTGGGAGCAGAAGAAGGGCATGCCGAACGTGCCATCGATGCTGTACCTCGCGCCGCATTTGTACGCCGTGACCGACGGCGGCATCGCCACGTGCTACCTCGCGGCGACCGGCGAGATCGTCTGGCAGGAACGGCTGGGCGGGAATCATTCGGCTTCGCCCATTGCCGGGTCCGGGCGCGTCTACTTCACCTCCGACGAAGGCACCACCACCGTGGTCCGTGCCGGACCGACCTTCCAAGTGCTGGCTCGCAACAGCCTTCCGGGAAAGGTGCAGGCGTCGATCGCGGCGTCGAACGGACGGCTGTACCTCCGCACCGACACGCAGCTCTTCTGCGTCGGAGGCGGCGCTACGCCGTAACGCCTGCTCACGTAAAATCCGTTGCGCATCCCCGGTGGCGGGCCGACGCTGAGATCGAAGAGTTCCACCTCAATCCATTCACCCCATGAAAATCAAACCGACCAAGTCCGGTAACGTGGTGATGGAGATGCAGCGGTCCGACGATTCCCTGATGGCCGCGGCCTCCGGCAGTTCCGATCTCGCACGGATCGATCGGATCCTCGTCCCGGTCGATTTCTCCGAGAACTCGAGGAAGGCGGTTGCCTACGCGCTCGCCTTCGCGCGTCAGTCCAATGCGCAGATCACCTTCCTCCACGTCATCCAGGTCAACTACGCGTACGGCGAGTTCGGAGCGATCGATTTCACGGCGCTCGAGCGTGAGATGCGCGGCGGTGCCGAGAAGGAACTCGCCGCGCTGCTGGAGCGGGTCAAAGCGCAGGGCGTGACCGCCCAATCCCTGGTTCGCGAGGGCAGCCCGGCAAAGGTGATCGCGGATGTGGCGCGTGAGCTGAATATCGACCTGCTGGTGGTGACGACCCACGGCTACACCGGCTTGAAGCATGTGCTGATGGGCAGCATCGCCGAGGCGGTGGTGCGTTACGCCCCCTGCCCCGTGCTCGTCGTGCGACAGCAGGAACACGACTTCGTGCGACCCGTGCCTCCGGAGTGAGTTCGCGACCTTAGCCGCCGTGCAGGCGGCGCTCGACCGCCTCCCGCGACTCCATTCGCAAACGCCTCTCAGCGCGAGCTGACGCTCGCGGCGACGTTCGTAGCCGCCGCCGTGCAGGCGGCGCTCGACCGCTCCAGCGACTCCATTCGCAAACGCCATTCAGCGCGAGCTCACGCTCGCGGCGACGTTCGTAGCCGCCGCCGTGCAGGCGGCGCTCCCCCGCCTCTGGCAACTCCATTCGCCCGCGCCGGTCAGCGCCGATCCGCGCAGGTTCATTGAGCACCGAATCGGATCAAGGCTTCCAGGTCTTGTTCCAAAGCACATACACCTCGTGGATGGCGCGACGTTCCAGGGTGGTCCATTCGCTGGTGCGCTCGTTCAACGACTTGGATTCGCCGAAGCGCGGATCCCGTTCCACCGCCAACTGATAGTTCTCCAGCGCGCGCCGCGTGTCACCCACGCCCCAGTAGCCGAGGACCAGCGAGTAGTAATCGTAGTGCGCGCGGTGCTGGCCCAGCTTCGCGGACGCCTCGAACTCGCGCAGCGCATCCGCGTAGTCGCCCATGTTGAAGTACGCCCAGCCGACCCGATTGCGCATGGGCGCGTTGTCCTTGAGGGACACGGCCCGCTGGAGATCGGCGCGCGCCTCGGCCTTCCGACCCAGCAGGGCGAGGACGTACCCGCGGTTGGAATAGGCCTGCGCATCGCTGGCGTTGAGTGCGATCTGCCGGTCGAGGATCTCGAGCTTCGGCGTTGACTGAACGAGCCCGGCCTCCGGACGGACGCGCGTGGTGTGTGCGCACCCCAATCCCGACACCGCGACAATCATGATCAGAAGCAGGAACCCCATGGACCGAGTCTTCATGGCGGTCATAGTGTGCGCGGGCGCGCCACGATTCACGCCCCAAGCGAGCGAGTCGCCCGCTTCGACTGGTCGATCGCATTGCCCCATCCACCGGGTAACAGGCCAGGGCCGCTGACAAAGTCCGCGATCAGCCGAGCGGAGGGAGGGCACGATGAAGCAGACTAACTGCGAGAGCGGTTGTGCGCCGCCTCCACGGCGGCGGCTACGGGCGGTCCGTAGCCGCGGGTGTGCAACCCGCGCTAATCGGCTTGGGCGAACGTGTTGGCCCGAGCGGTCGTGCGCCGCCTCCACGGCGGCGGCTACGACGAACGTCGCCACGAGCGTGTAGCTCGCGCTCGAATCGCGTTGGCGAATGGAGTTGTCGGAGACGGGTGAGCGCCGCCTGTACGGCGGCGGCTACGGGCGCGGATTTCCCAACGCTTCGCGTGCGACGCGGCCCATGGCGGCGCCGGCCGCCACGGCACGCGCGGCCGGTCCCTCTCCTGAGCCGCGCCACGCCATCTCCCCCTCGAAGACCACGGCGTCGAGCGTGAGGTCACCCGACGGCGTGAGGCGCGCCCACGCGGCAACCGGGCTGTGGCAGCCGCCGCCAAAACCGGCGAGGAAGGCACGCTCGGCATCCACACTCACCCGCGTCGCCTCGTGGTTCAGCGCGCGACACACGGCGCGCACGCGCGCGTCGCCGCGCCGGC
>CAZYJB010000551.1:0-3859 GCA_964647675.1 uncultured Verrucomicrobiota bacterium
GCCACGCGTCCTGGCGTGGTGGAACCGCTGGCCTTCGCCCGGACGCTCGACGGCGATGGCCTGCCGCTTCCCAGCGTGCGAGTCACGACTCTTACCCCGGCCGGCGCCGACGCCACGGAGTCGGATCCCGGCGCGGGTGCTGTTTCGCTGGGGGGCGTTCCCGGGCGTTTTGTGTGGCGGTTCGATCGGACGAACCACTGGCCGGTTTGGCGGTCGGCAACCTTGGGCGAGTGGCCGGTGGTCAAACTGCCTTCGCCTCGCCTCACCCTCCGTGGTGGGTTGGTTTGGCCCGCCAGTGGTGCCCCGGGCGGAGTCGAACTTACCAATCGTCTGCGCGTGGTCCCGTGGGGTGGTGCAGCGCCCGGCGGCGCCCGGGTAGAGCTCACCGAGCTTTCCGCGCAGTCGCTGCCCTATCCGCTTCCCTTGGGATGGTCGTTGCAGCGGGCCTTTTGGATTGCGGGATCGGGACCATGGACCAACGCCGTGCGCGTCGAAGCCCGGCCGACCGACGGGCTGCCCGCGACGGGCGCGCGCGTCTGGCTGGCCAGGCTGGAGACGAACGCGCTCGCGTGGCAGGTCGAGTCCACCGGGACTGCCCTCGGGCACGAATGGACAGCGCTGGCCGTTCGCACATCGGGGGCACATGCGTGGATCACGGCCGACGACGACCGTGCTGCCGGTGCGGCGGTGGTGCCGGGCCAAACGCTCACGAATCTCTCTGCACCGCTGGCGGATGCCACCGGTCTCATGGCCTGGGGGCGCGTGTTGCCCGGCGTCGCCACGGCGAGCACCCAGCGACCCGAGGTTCGCGCGCGCGCGCTGCTGACGGTCAGCAACCGCCTCGGCACCCTGCCCAGCGGCTCGCTGGTGCGCGCCAGGATCGGGGAGACCTATCGACTGTCCGATGGCGCGACGCGTTCGCCGCTGCCTTACGAGGTTTCGGTGGTGTTGCGACGGCCGTTCTCTGCCGGTGCGCAGTCGGTGGCGGAGGCGGAGTTCGTGATGCAGCCGCAGATCCTGGCGCCCGCTGCGACCCTGGACGAAGCGCGGATTCGGGCCGAGATCGTGCCGGACGGTGCCTTCGAGGGCGGAGTCGTGGGTGGCGGGCAAGGAGGATTGACGCGGGAGGGAGTTTCCCTCGGTTGGACTCCCAACGCGGCCGCAGGCATGCGGGCCATCGAGTTCCGAATGACTGCCATCGGCCAGTCGACCAGTGACCTGCTGGCGCCGTCCCTCGATTTGAACACGCTGGCAGGCGATGCCGAGGACCTCCGTGGTGTGGCCGTCTTCGAGATTCTCACGGGCCCACCGCCCGCGGGACAGTCGCTCGCGCTTGCCTTCACCCCGCCGCCGCCTGATGGACCGTACGTCCTCGCACGCGCGTGGTACGACGGCGCCGAGGCAGGTCTCGAACCCGTGGCGCTCTGGACGGTGGCCAACGGAACCGTGAACGAAAGCGCAGGCACGGAGAGCGAGCGCCTCCCTGGAATCGATCGGTCAGGCCAGTACTGGCTCGTGGGCACGGGGTCCGCGATCGGCCTAATGCAGGGCGTTGTCCGCGACCCGCAGGGCGGGCCGGTCGCCGGCAGCCGAGTGGGCATCGCCGGTTCGCCGTGGAAGACCCGCACCGATGCCGCGGGACACTACCGGCTCGCGGTGGCTGCCGGCCCCGCCAACGTGCGGTATTCGGATCCGCTGACGGGCGAATGGTTGGCGCGGCAAGTCGTGGTTCCGGGTACTTCGGAACCCGTGCAGGTCGATCTGAGCACCGCGCGCACCGCGCCGTTCGTGGTCTCGGTTTCTCCGGCGGACGATGCGCAGGAGGTTTCCACCCTGGCGCCGGGTGTCATCACCTTCAACCGGGCCCTCGCGAGGCTTCCTGCCGGGATGGCACCGTTGATGGTGTACGACGCGCATTCGAACGCGGTGCCCGTGCGCGTGGAGTGGGAAGCAGGCGAGGGTGCCCTCCGATGGATCGCCACCAACGAACTCGCGGGAGGTATGGCTTTTCGCGTGGTGGTTTCTGGCGACCTGACCGACGCGGCGGGATCGCGAGTGGAAGGCCCGCGCGAGTTCCGGTTCACCACGGTGACGCGCGCGCTGCTCCGCGCGCCGGGGGCACAACTGGTCAGCGAGGCACCCGATGCTGCGGGGGAAGCCGTGATCCGGGGCAGTCCGGGCATGGGGATCCCGAGGCAGCCGGTGCTCTTCGTGAACGAGACCAGCGGCCAAACGGCCTCCGGGCTGGCCCTGGCCGACGGCAGCTTCAGCCAGCGCCTGGCAGCCGCCGAATCCGATCAACTGGCCGTGTTCGTGGTGCATCCCGATGGCACGCGCAGCCGGTATCCGGTGGGCCGCCAACTCTTTGCGGACGGCAGCGTCGCCTTGTTCAGCGAGGGCGGGCGCATCACCAATCGCAACGCGTCCCTGGAAGTGGTCCTCGACGTGCCGGCGGGCGCCATCCAGGGACGCACCCGTTTCAAGGTTGCACCGCTCGAGAAGGCGGATCTGGCAGCGGCGACACTCAACACGCCGCCCGAGCATGGAACCTTGTTCGGCGGTTTCGACGTCGACGTGGAGGGGGATCCCGTCACGGGTCAGGTGCGTGTGGAGGTGACGACCGATCTGACGGGACTTGTACCGCCGCCGGGCAAGACCGTGCAGGACATGACCCTTTTCGCCGGGGCGTTCCGGCAGTTTCGAGAATGGGTCGACGGCGTGGAGCGGGAGGTGCCGGTCTACGAGTATCTCAGCCTGCTGCGACGGGAGACGCCGGCCTCACGCGCGCCGGCCTCACCGACGCCGCGGCCCAGCCTGCTCGGCATCGGCCTCTACGCCCTGATCAATCCCTCCGATGCCCGCGTGATGCTGGTCGGCAACGTCTACTACTCCCAGACGGAGCTGCTCGGCGTGACCGTCTCCTCGTTGTTCTACGGCGGGGCGGATCCGGTGCCGGACTCAGACATTCCGGTCGGTGGAGCGGTGATCCGCGCGCGCGCCTATTCGGCACTGAACTCGCGGCCATTCACCCTTCAAGGCGGTGAACTGGTGGTGACCAGCGGCGAGGATGGGCGGTTCGCCTTCCTGGTGCCGGAACAGACGTCCGTGGGTCTTGGTCATGCCCTGAACGCCACCCATCCGGCCTTCCCGAGGCAGTTCGCCACCAGCGCCGCCGGGGCACGCTTCGATCCCATCCATCCCTTCGGCGGCGGCAAGATCCGCTTCAACCGGGAGGGCGTCCCCGACACGACTCCGCCATCGATCTCCCTCTCGCATGCACCCGCATCCCCGGCGGCGGGGGAGACGGCCCTGGTCCGGGTCGACGGCGTGGACGAGAGCGGTCCGGCGGTACCCAGCCTGAGCGTGGAATCCATCGACCCGGCGGCGGTTGCCGCGCGACTCACCGTGAGGTCCGCCGGCCTTTGGGAGTTGGTGAGTCCGGACCGCGCGAAAGTGGTCCTGCGCGCGCGCGCTGTCGATCCGTTCGGCAACGCCGGGGAGGCGGTGCATGTCGTGCGCTTCGGGGATGCACCGGCCGCGCCGGCACCCGCCAACGATCCCGCGGGACCGCGCGTCCTCTATTCCCAGCCCGATGCCGGAGCCGTGGGCGTGGATCCTTTGGGACGCCTCCAACTTCGATTCAGTGAGTGGGTGGACCCCGACCTCGTGAGCCATCCCAGCGCCTATTTCACCTTGTCGCCTCCGGCCGGTCTGGTGGACGCCGATTTCCTGCGTGACCCGGGTGAAGTGAGCCTTCGCTATTCGCACCTGGAGGCGGACACGGAATACACCCTTCACCTGGGCGGCCTGCGCGACCTCACCGGGCAGCTGCTGGATCAGGATCCGACGACGCCAGCGC
>CAZYJB010000552.1:0-3854 GCA_964647675.1 uncultured Verrucomicrobiota bacterium
TTCGGCGAACGCTGGCCGGAGGTGAAGGCCGTGCTGAGGGTGCTGGAAGATTATGGGATTCACATGCTGGATGTGAATCCCGGCAACGTGGCCCTCGCAGACTGAGGCCTTCATGGGGTTGGGTCCGCCTGTTTCGAGGCGCGAGCGTCGGCCGCCCGCAGAATGGTTTCCAGGAAGGCGAGGTGAAAAGGGCCAAGGCGATCTCGCAGAGCGATGGCGCGGGCAAGCCATGAGGGGCCGTGCGGTCCTTCGCCCATCCTCATGAAGCTGAGATCGAGCGTGGTTTCCGGGATTGCCAAGCCGTTCAGGTGGATGGCGGGGAGCTTGTCGTCCTGCCACAGGCCGCGGGAAAACAGCCGTTCGGCATCCTGCGGATCGCCCGTTTCCTCCGGCAGCGAGCGGATCGACATGCGGACTTTTCCGTGGTGGGCCGCGAGCAGGTAGGCGACGAGATCGCGTTCGGGGGTGTCCTGCGGGCCGGCGATCAGCCAGGCCAGTGCGGAGGCCAGTTCGTGGCGGAAGCCGCGGCGGGCGCACCTGCAGTCCTGGTTTGCGGACTTTGCCCAGAGCGTGCCTTCGCGGGAGGCGTCACCGTTGCGAAGCATATTTTGGAATTCGATGTGCGCCTTGCCAACATCGTGCCAGAGAGCGGCAGTGCGGAGTGCGGCAGCGTCGTCCGCAGTGAGTGAGAGAGCGGAGGCAATAGCGGAAGTTTCACGGACGACATCGTTGGTGTGGCGGTCGAGCGCGAGCCATTGGCCAGTGAAAGTGCTGCGGTTGCCATCGTGTGAGTCTGCATCCTTTTCCGGCGGGTGGTGTGTGGTGAGTTGCTGCGGCTTGATGTCGCCCGTCCAGCCCAGGGCGTCATCGTAGCCGCCGCTGTCAGCTGAGAGCAGATAGACGGCACCCGGACGGGCGGATTTGGCAGGTTCCCAATGCCTTTCGAGCGGGTTCCAGCGCCATGCGCGCACCTTGTCGTTCTTTAGGAACTTCGCGGCGTCGCCAATGGAGACGCGACAGAGCTCGTCATGATCGGGCTGAGGTTCCTCTTCGGAGGGAATCCCGGCCTTCGGGATATCGCGCCAAAAGAACTGCAGATCAATGTCTTGGCCGTCGCGGATGTAGCGGGAGATGTCGAGATCCTGCCCGCAGATGTCGGGCGTGGTGTCGAACAGGTCGACCAAGTCGCGGCGGCGGATGACGGGCCGCACTACGGGAGTATCCGCGACCTTGATGCCGCCGAGCGAGCGCGGGCTGGCATCTGAAAGTTTCCGAAGCTCATCGCGTGCTTTGCTTTGGTCATGCTCTTCGTAGGGCAGCATTAGGTCGCCCTTGGCGTCCGGTTCGATGTCAACCCACAGCACCTCGGCGTCGGTATGCTCCGCGCGCCGGTTGCACCGGCCGACCCGTTGCACCAGGGAAGGCCACGGGGCGAGTTCGGTTATGAGCAACCGGGCTGAAACATCGACACCCGCTTCGACCGCCTGAGTGGCGATGACGATGCGGTCACCTTCGCTGAGGAGTAGTCGCTCGTGCTTTTCGCGATCCTTCGGTCGGAAGCGGGAATGGACGAGCGCCACGCGAGTCGGGTCGAAGAGCGGCTTCGTGGACTTCGTCTCCGGGGTGGTCAGCGCCTCGTAAATTTCCCGCGCTCGGGCGACGCGGTTCACAACGACTAGGGTAAGGGTGCCGAATTGGTGCTTCGCGACGGCAAGGGCAGCGACGGCTTTCCCGTAGTGACTCTTCGTGGCTGGCGAGAGCGTGACGCCGGCTGAAGAAACCGCCTTCTTTGCCTCAAACAATTCCTTGGGCCTGCTGCCAGGCTTCTGACGTTCTTCTTCGCTGAGGTTCACTCGTGGCCATCCACCCGCGGGAGCCGGATGATCCACGGTCGAAAGCCGCGAATCTTCCAAGGTGGCGCTCATCCACCATGTCGGACACTTGCCGACCGTCGGATGCTTCCCTGAATGTCTGAAGCCGTCGAGTTGGGCGCTCGTTTCCACTCCAACGCCCATGAGCTGCGTTTCATCCATCACCCATAGGCAGTCGTTGTTCAGCAGGCCGAAGTGCATCGGCCAGCGGTAGCGGCTCATGCCATAACCGCGATTGAGTGCGCGGCTGAGGAGCATGTCCTGCGTACCGATGAGGATGGCGTTCTCTTCGGGGTAGAGGTCCCACTCACCGGCGTCCTCGCCGCCCATGAGGACACGGACACCGACCTTGCCGTTCCTAGTCGTGATTTCCCCGTCCCAAAGGGTATCTCCCAGCCACTTGCGAACCTCTCGTTCCGTCTGCTCCACGAGCGTCCGCATAGGCAGGCAATAGACAAGGCGACGCGGCCATTGATCCGAATTCAGGAGAACGCGGTTCCACAACCAGGCGAGGACCACGGCGGCGGTTTTTCCCAGACCCGTCGGAATGTTGATCAGTTGCGAACGACACTCCGTTCCGTGCGTGAATCCACCCTGCGGGTCCGCTGCTTCACCGCCGGCAAGCCGACATTGGTAGGCGTATGGGGCCTGATGGTCGCCGCGGGTGGCCTTGAAGAAGTGGTAGTAGGTCACGGGGAGGTTGCCGGTGGTGGAAGTTGCTCGAAACGACGTTGCCAGATCGCGCTCAGGGGCTGCCAGTCCAGCCGATCGGCCGCTTCCAACGCGGCAAAGTATTCGTTCCGTTCCGTGTCCCCGGGGGCCGCCAGTTCAACCTGCGGCAGTCGGGCACGATGCAGGATCTCCCGAAGCCAGAGCCGGGTCACCCGGCCGTTGAAATCCACAAAGGGATGGATCGTGAGGAGTCGGCCCTCCGCAAAGGAGAAGGTCTCCAGGGCGAGCGGGCCGGCGACCGGAAACACTTCGCCCCAGCGGGCCGCGAGGTCGGCAGAATAGTCCCGGAGCAGTTGCGGCACCCGGTGCGACGGTGGCGGCCGCAGGTTGCCGACCTGCACCTCGACCGTGCGCCAGCGCCCGGCCCAGTCGGGAACGAGGTCGCCGGAAATGCGTCGGTGGAACTCCCGCAACAGGTGTTCATCCAGCGGTTGCCCGGCGAAGGCACCCGTCACGATGGCTTCCTCGCAGGCCAGCACTCGCTCGCCCAGCAGCGGCGCTAGTTCCGCGTAGCTGAGGATTCCGCGGCTGGTTTCGATGAAGCGGGTGTTGCGGTCCGGTGGAGTTCCTCCAGGCGTTCCTGGCTCACCGGTTCGCCCTCGAAGGCCATGCTCGCCGCCACGCTCGCCGGCACCTGGGCCCACGCCTGTGCCTGGCGCTGCTCCGGCGGGAGCGCTTGCCACGCCTGCATGTTCGCGAGCCAAGTCACGGGGTGAAGGTTGGTCGTCCATGTCGATTCTTCAAGGATGGAGGTGACCCGGTCTCGTCTGACGCGGATTCCGGGAATGCCCGGTGAACCGGTCGATCCGACACCTCACGCTGGTCCTCTCCCCGAGCGAGACGGAGAGGGAGCCGTTGCCGAATCACCGGTTCGCCGTCGAAAGCTGTGCTCGCCACCATTCGTTTCATCAAGCGGTGAACGGGAGTGAGAATTGAGATGACGACGAGGCATCGGAATTCAGTTCAAGTCGAAGACAAGCCTGAGTGCATAGCGCCGGGGAGCTTTGCCGCAAGCCTAGGACAACCGTGGACCTCAGGGAACGCCCGGTTTTGAAAAAGTGTGGCATCGACGATGCAGGCCCGGAATGGGCTATTTCAGTCGCACGAAAAATTTCCGAAGAGCTGGTTGCGCAGTATAACTCGGGAAGTGGCGCCGAATCCGGAAGTCCGGGGTGGCGAATTCAAGGTTCCAATAGGCGATAGCGCGGAGTTCGCGATCGTCGTCGATCCGGTCGACGGGACAGCCAACTT
>CAZYJB010000553.1:0-3845 GCA_964647675.1 uncultured Verrucomicrobiota bacterium
CAGGGCCAGCGTGCGCGCCACGTTGTCCAGCACGCCGGCGGGCGTCGAAGGCACCTGGGCGCCGGTGCTCGAAAAGAACGCCGCGGGCGAGGTGGTGCGTCAGGCCTGGTACTTCAACGGCGACTTCCCGTGGCTCGGCATGCTCTTCTGCGCGCCCCTGATCGGTCTCTGGTACTGGTGCACGGACCAGTACATCGTCCAGCGCACGCTCGGCGCGCTCAACGAAACCGAAGCGCGCCGCGGCTGCATCTTCGCGGCGTTTCTCAAGCTGACCCCGGTGTTCATCTTCATCGTGCCCGGCATGATCTGCTTCGCCCTCGCGCTTTCCGGAAAGGTTCCTGAGTTGAGGAGCATCCTGACCCAGGTGAACGGACAATGGGTCGCCGATCGCGACGCCTCTCAGGGCGCCTATCCCCTCCTGGTCGCGCATGTTCTGCCCCCTGGCATCCGCGGCCTCGTGGTGGCCGGGCTCCTCGCCGCACTCATGAGTTCGCTCGCGGGTGTGTTCAATGCGAGCGCCACCCTCTTCACCGTCGATTTCTACCAGAAGTTCCGCCCGCGCGCGTCGCAGAGCGAACTCGTGCGCATGGGCCGCCTGGCCGTGGTGGTCATGGTGGTGGTCGGGATGCTCTGGATCCCGGTGATCCAGGGGTCGAAGGGCCTCTACTTCTATCTCCAGGCGATGCAGGCCTATCTCGCGCCGCCGATCTTCACGGTGTTCTTCCTCGGCATCTTCATGAAGCGCCTCAACGGGCAGGGCTGCATCGCGGCACTCGTCGCAGGCTTCGCCTTGGGTGCGTTCCGACTCGCCATCGACACGCCCATTTCACTGGGCATGAAGGGCTATGAACAGGGCTACGCGCCCGGATCCTTCCTCTGGATCGTCAACAACATCTACTTCCAGTACTTCAGCCTCGTGATCATCGTGGTTTGCGTGGTGGTCATGATCGGTGTGAGCTATCTGACGCCGGCGCCCTCCAACGAAAAGCTGAACGGCCTCACCTTCGCCACCGTGACGCGCGAGCAGCGCGCCGAGTCGCGGTCGAGTTGGAGCACACCCGATGTGGTCGCCTCCGCCATCATCCTAATGCTCATCCTCGCCGCCTACCTCTACTTCCGAGGCTGAGCGCCAGCCCCCCCCGTAGTCGCCGCTGTCCAGGCGGCGCTCGACGGCTTCAGCAAAGCATCCCCGTTTGCGAAGACCAATCAGCGCGGGTGGCACACCCGCGGCCACCCCTCGTCCCCCGGCACTGGACAGCTTCGCGGGCGTCGCAGAATCTTGCGCCACCCATGAAAGCGCTCCTTCGAGGTGTCCTCGCCCTCGCATTCGCCATCCTTGGCGTCGCCGGGGCCGCTCTCGCCCCCAACGTCGATGCCCACCGCACCGGCGCACCCATCCATCCCTTCATCTACGGCCAGTTCATCGAACACCTTGGCCGCTGCATCTACGGCGGCATCTGGGCCGAGATGCTCGAGGATCGGAAGTTCTACTTCCCGGTCACTGCCGAGTACTCGCCTTACCGCAGCCTGCAGGACACGGACTACCCCGTGGTTGGCGCGTCGCCCTGGCAAATCGTTGGTGACGCGGGGGCGGTCACCATGGTCCGTGAAGACGCCTTCGTCGGCGACCATTCACCGCGGGTGCGCCAGGGCTCCGGCGTGCGCCAGCGCGACCTCGGATTGATCGCCGGTCAGGCGTACGAGGGTTATGTCTGGGCGAAGCCGCTCGAGGGCCGGGCCGAGATCGAAGTCTCTCTTGCCTGGGGACCGGCCGTCACCGATCGCATTTCGCGGCGGTTGACCTATTCGGGAAGTCGCTACTCGAAGGAGAACTTCCGACTTACCGTGCAGGGCGGAGGCGAGAAGGCGGGGGTGTTCGAGATCCGGGTCCTGAAGGGTGAGTTGATGCTCGGTCCACCGTCCCTCATGCCCGCCGACAACCTGCGCGGCCTGCGCCGCGACACCCTCGCGCTCCTCAAGCAACTCAACGGCACCATCTACCGGTGGCCCGGCGGGAACTTCGTCAGCGGCTACGATTGGCGCGACGGCATCGGCGACCGCGACCGTCGTCCTCCGCGCAAAAACCCCGCCTGGACCGGCGTGGAGCACAACGACTTCGGCACCGACGAGTTCATCGATTTCTGCCGCGAGATCGGCACCGAGCCGATGATCGCCGTGAACACCGGGTTCGGCGATGCCTACTCCGCGGCGCAGTGGGTGGAGTATTGCAATGGCTCCGCGCGCAGCGTCGCCGGCGGATGGCGTGCGAAGAACGCCAGCCGTGCCCCTTACGCCGTGAAGTATTGGTGCGTGGGCAACGAGATGTTCGGGCCCTGGCAGCTCGGCTTCATGCAGATGCAGCACTACACGCAGAAACACAATTCCGTGGCCACCGCCATGCGCCGCGTCGACCCGGGAGTCGTGCTCACCGGCGTTGGCGACCTCGAGACCATCAATCGCAATCACGATCCGGATCAGGCGAAGTCCGGCAAGGGTTGCACCCAGATCATGCTCGAGGACTGCGCCGAACACATGGAGCTCATCTCAGAACATTTTTATCAGGGGCGCCTTCCGTGGACTCAGGACGGCCAGCGTGGACTTCAGGACCATGTGCGCCTCCTCGCCGATGCCGTCCGTCGGAAGGCCGACGGCCACCGAAAGCTTCAGGCCGGCCTGTCCAACCTCAAAGGACGCGTCATTCCCATCGCCATGGACGAGTGGAATTACTGGCACCGCGAGTACGTCTACGGAGAACTCGGCTGTCAGTACGACCTCGCGGACGGACTCGGTGTCGCGGCCGGGCTTCATGAGTTCTTCCGTCAAAGCGACCTCATCCACATGGCGCACTACGCGCAGACCGTGAATGTCATCGGTGCGATCAAGACCTCGCGCACCGCGGCCCAGATGGAAACCACCGGGCTCGTGCTCCAGATGTACCGCGCGCACTTCGGCGAGATCCCGATCCAGCTCGGACAGGAGTTCGCGCCTTACGACGTCGTGGCCGCTCTCACGCGCGACCGGCGCACCCTCACCTTCGGCGTGGTCAATCCGACGCGCGAGGAAGTGGTCTTCCAACCCGCGTTCCGCAACGTCGGCGCCGTGGGCCCCGGCGAACGCTGGTGGGTGGGCGGTGCCGAGCCTTCGGATCACAACACTCCCGGCCAACCGCGGAAGGTGGACCTGCGCCGGTCGCCGGCCGCGCCGCTACCGGACGGCCTGCGCGTTCCGCCGCTGAGCTGCGCCGTGTTCCGCTTGCCGATCCAGTAAGCGCACGGCCTCCCAGCCCTGAAAGGGCGCAAGGCGACAGCCCAAGGCAACGCCTTGGGAACCAGACCATTCCGATCGCCGGAGGCCTGAAGGCCGAAAGGTCCCGGACAATGAACCCATTCCCGTAGCGGCAATTCCAAACCGTTCGGCCTCCACGTCCTCACACCAAGAAGCAGCCTGCCCCGGACAATTCCGGTGCAGGGTTGCTGGGAGGGATGGCCACGCCCCTGACGTAGTCATGGGCAGACGGGCAACATGGCTTCTCACCTCAACCAGAAAGGCACCCAGTGAATACCCCTTCGACCCAACGTCCGATCGCGATCTTCGTCTCCACCCTGACCGCCGCCGTGGCGGTATTCGTTGCGATGTCGCTGTCCAACGCCGTGGCCGGCTCCCCGCTGAAGGGTGCCGAACGCCTGGCGGGCGTGTCGAAACCCGCCGTGGCCAGGTCCGCCGCATCGACGGCCAACAAGGCAGGCTTCCATGCCGCGTGCGATTCCTGCACCAGCGTCTCCACCTCCCGACCCGTGGCCAACGCCAAGGGCGGTGAAGTGCTCGCTGCCGGTGGCACGCCGACC
>CAZYJB010000554.1:0-3842 GCA_964647675.1 uncultured Verrucomicrobiota bacterium
CGCCGTTGCCCGCGCCCTCGATGGTCAGGTGTGGAAGGGTGGTCGCGAGCGAGATGTCGGGATTCGCACTCTTCCCCCAGCGAGCGAGATCCAGATTCTGCGCCGCAAAGATGGAGTCGTGCGTGGTCACCTCGCGAATGATGGAGGTGCCGAAATCGCCGATGAACGACGTGGAGCCGGAACTCGGGGTGAGGGTCGACACATAGCCGCTGCCGAGGACGACGAGTCGGGTTGGTTCCACCACCTGCGTACCGCCGTTGGTCTGCGTCACCACCACACTGGGCCGCTCGTCGTCGGCGATGCGGACGTCCTGCGAGGACGGGAGACGGATCTCACGGTTGGCGCCCGCCTGATAGCGCTGAAGTTCGCTCTCGAAAGTGATCTCCCAGCGCTGGCCGTCGGCGATCGTTCCGGAATGGGTCAACTCCAGCACGGCGCGGGCCACGTGGGTGCTGCTGGCCACGCCCGTAAGGGTGCCGGTGCCGGACAACGTCGCAGCAAAGGCCCCACCGGCAGCACGCGTGATAAGGATCGTATCCGGCAATCCGCCGCCGCGCGGTTGGAGCGTGGCATCATACGCCCCCGCCGATTCCAACAGGGTCGCCATGCGGCCGATCACCGACGCCAGCGTCTCCGAAGTACCCGCCGTCACCTGATAGCCCACGCCATCCAGGGTAAGCGTCCAGGTGGCGCCGGTCGTGACCGGGCCGTCCAGCGCCACGGTGATGTTGTCGTAGGCAGCAACGTGACTGGCGAGCCGGGTGTTGAGTCCGGCCGCCACGCGGAAGGCGGGACCTTCTAGCGTCAACTGCGCTCCACTCACCGACCCCACCACGCGGCTGCCGAGGATGCCATTCACGGACGCTGCAAGACCATGCAGCACATCGGTGGCCGTCAGCGCGAAGTAGCCATCCAGCGAGCCCAGCAGCGCGTGCTGAACGCGCGAGAAATGCATGCCCTCTGCCAGCGAATCGTCGACGGCGCGGAGATCGAATCCGAGTCCGTCATCCCAAGTCTGTGAGGTCAGGCGGATGAATCCGCCCGCTTCGGTACCCAGCACCTGGATCTGACCATCCGAGGTGACCGAGAGCACCACGTCGCCGGTCGGCTGCCGCGAGAGGAGGGCATAGTACCGATCGGTCGGCGCGTTGCCTGAGGGATGCTCGGTGACGTAATTCTCACCCTGGCTCGGCACGAACACCACATCGGCCGAGTCCTCGTCGACCACCTCGACCATCACCCCGGGCGCAGCCAGGAGATCGTACGCACCGCCGTCCTCAGGATTGCCTCCCTGGATCACCCGGTGCTGGATGTTGATGAACTGGCGGCCCTCGGCCAGGTCGTCGGCCGGCGCGGTGACCACGATCGTCTGGGGGAGGAACCAGTTCGTGCGGTCGAACAGCAGGGTGACGCCGCTCTCGCTTCCATTCAGCGCAACACTCTTGCCCCCGGCCTTGCGGTCGCGTTCGCGGCCCACCACCGGCGCCGCCGTCACGCCCACCGATTCCTCCGGGGAACGCGTGAGGACGACCTCGTAGACCGCCGACACGATGTCCGGCAGGACGAGGCCCGATTCGAAGACGCGCAGCGGTCCTTCCTTGAGCCGGATCACGACGCCCGCCCCGTCGTTGTCCGCCACCTTCACGGAAAGGTCCTGGACGAAAATGGAATGGAAGAGGGCGTCGATGCTCTGGACCGTGTGTTCGATCAGGCCGCTGTGGCCGTCGAGGCTGCGGCTGACCACCGTCACCGGCGCGCCGCCGTTGCCGCCCGTGTTGAAGATGTCGCTGCCAAGGCCGCCGAGCAGCTCGACCACCGTGTTCTCCGGGGTGCTGGAGATGAAGAAGCGGTCGTTACCTTCGAGCGCGTCGACCACCAACTTCTCGATGCCGCCGTAGGTGACGAACAGACCGGCGCCGAAAACGCCCTCGGCCGTAACCACGAAGTCGTCTCCGAACTCGGTGCCCACCACGGTGAGGGAGTCGAAACCGTCGCCGCCGTCGATGCGCACGGGCGCGTTGACCGCGAACGAAATGAAGTCCGCGCCCTGACCGCCGTTGATGTTGGTGAAGGGCGCCTTCTCGTCCTGCGGATCCACCTTCACGAAGGCACGGATGCGGAAGCTGTCGTCGTCCTCCTCGCCGAAGAGGAAGATTTCGGCCTTGTTGCGGTAGACGTTGAACGAGTCATTGCCGATGCCGCCGAACATCGTGGCCGAATGGCTGACACCGTTGCTCAGGTAACCCCGCGTGGTGAGTGTGGTCTCAAAGTAGTCGGCCGGATCGTCGAGGCCGTTGCGAGGGTTGCTCGCGTCGCGCGGCGACTTGAAGATCTGCCCGACCTGGAACGAATCGTTACCGGCGTCGCCGCGCAGCACCAACGGTGCGCTGGTATCGTCGAGGATGAACGTGTCGTCGCCGGCGCGCCCGAAGACGGTGACCTGCCCGCCGAACGTGCCGAAGTACCGAACGCGCTCCACACCGCCGTCGAGAATCGGCTCGCGGTCGGCATCCACCTCGACCGCCGCCACGGTGTGCGGTCGGAACAGAAACACGTCGGCAAGATCGGTGCCGTAGAGGATCAATTGATCCGTTCCCGCATCGGTCGGATTCCCGGCGGCGACGGCGAAATCATTGATGGTGATGTCGGCCGAACCAGTGCCCGAGAGACCGACCTCGATCAGATCGCTGCCGAGGCCGCCATCCACCGTCAGGGCGGCCCCGATGCCATTGCGGAACGTCTGGAAACCGACTTGGTCGTAGTTGATGCGGATGTTGTCCCGGCCGCTGCCGCCCTCGACGGTGGTCACACCCCGGATGCTGTCGAGGTAGAGGCGATCCAGGTACTCGTTCACCGGCGAGGTATCCGGACCGAGGTCGATATGGGTCAGACCGATGTGAGTCGATGCGACATAGAACAGATCGTTGCCACTGCTCAGGTAGAGTGCGAGATCCTCGAACCCGGCGTAGGCAACCCCGAGCGTCATGCCGAGGCCGGTGACCGTGGTGCCGGTGAGAGTGCCCGGAGTTCCCGAGGCGTCACCGAGGTCAAAGAGTCGGAGGCGATCCGCCACACCCTCGCCGGCATCGACCGTGAGCCGCGCATTCCGAATCTCGTTCAACGTGCTGGTCGTGGAGATCGCGGTGCCGAGTCCGGTCTGGCTTCCCACCCGCACGACGTCATTGCCGAGACCGGTGGCCACCGTCAATGGACCCGCGATCGCCTGGATGTGCACCGTGTCGTCACCCCGATTAGTCTGCACCAGCGTGGTGGCGACGAAGGTCGCGGTGCCGTGGGTTCCCGTGATCGTCAGCGTGTCGTTCCCGTCTCCCAGTCGAACCTCGAGGAACGTGAAGTCGCTGTAGTCCACCGTACCACCGGCGCCGAGGAACCCGGAGAGCGAGGTGGGTGCGAGTGTCCCAGTGTTGTTGGAGGCGTCGGCGCTGTCGTCGACGCGCAGAACGTCGTCGCCGGCTCCACCGTCCAGACTGACCAGGGCGCGGATCCCGTCCGCGAGCGACGGCAGCAGCGCGTCGACCGTGACCCTGCTGCCCAGGGAGAGGAGGTCATCCCCTTCGCCGAGGTGGATCTGGGTCGCCCCGGACACGGCATTGACCGCCACGCGATCATTCCCGGCGCCGGTCAGGATGTTCGTGATCCCCGTGTGGGTGCCCAGGACGGTGAGTCGATCGACCCGATCGCCGAGGCGCAGACGCAAGTCGTCGATGCCGGAGTAGGAGATTCCGGCGGCCGATTCAGAGCTGCCCGGCATGTCCAGACCCCAGACTCGTGAGGCACTGAGGAATCCGACGTCGTCTGCGCCGTCGTCGAGGTCGTAGAGC
>CAZYJB010000555.1:0-3839 GCA_964647675.1 uncultured Verrucomicrobiota bacterium
GAGACGCACGGACGCATCCTGTCGATCACCGAGAAGGTGTTTCCCGAAGTCACCGGCGACGGACGCAGCACGCTGGAGCAACTGGTCTGGGCGGATCCCCGCGCCAGCCTGATTGCCGATCGCTACTTGAAGCGCTTCGCCGCGCAACGTCACGAGATCGTGGCGGAGGGGCGCGCGGTTCGCCTGGTCCAGGCAGGCAATCACGCGCAGGGCTGCATCTTCCGTGATGGTGGACGATGGAAGACGCCGGCGCTGGAGGCGCGTTTCGACGCCTTGGCGCAAGGGATCGCCGGGTTTTACATCGGGCGCTTCGACGTGCGGTTCGCGTCGGAGAGTGCGTTCCGCGAAGGGCGGGACTTCCAGATTCTCGAACTCAACGGGGCGGCCGCGGAAGCCACCCACGTGTACGACGAACGCACCTCGTTGCGCACCGCCTACGCCACGCTGTTCCATCAATGGGAACTGGTGTTTGCCATGGGCGCGGCGAATCGCGCGCGAGGCGCGCGGGTGATGTCCGCCGTGGAGTTGTGGCGTCACTGGCGCGAGGCGCGCCGTTGCTTCGCCACCTATCCGATGTCCGATTGAGGCAGGTTCAACGCTCGAAGTTCCCTCCTTTTTTTTCAATGGGGTCACATCTAAAGATTATACAATTGCCGGTGTCCAAGGAGCGATCGAATGGCGCGGGTGGTGAGTTCAGGTCGACCGTGCTCCCCGCCGATCGTTCAGGAATATAAACAATTTAGATGTGACCCCTTTGTTCGGCTGTTGGTGTTGGTGTCGGACCTGACTCCATGACCTAGGCCGAGCGGTGAGGAATTCCCGTGTCTCGAACTGCGTTCCCTCCTCCCATGTTCCCATGTGCACGGTAACCTTTTGGCCGCGAGCCGACGGCTATCTCCTCGCGATGAACCGCGACGAACAGCGATCGCGCGTCCCGGGCCTTCCGCCGACGTTGGTGCAGGGCGGATCGAGGCCGGTGCTGCAGCCCTCAGAACCGGGCGGAGGAACCTGGGTGACTTTGAACGACGCCGGCGTCGCCTTCACGCTGATCAACTGGTACTCCGTACCGTCCCGCCCACGGGCGTCCCCGGAGTCACGGGGACGCGTGGTGCTGGCGATTCGAGAAGTCGCCGGAAGCGCGGCGGCGGGCGCGACGATGGAGTCGGGAGACTGGACGCGGACCCGGCCCTTCCGCCTGATCGGGTTCTTTCCGCGGGAGCGGATCGTGAGCGAATGGCGGTGGAATCAGGATCGACTGGCAGTGAGAGATCACGTCTGGTGTCCCGCCCAGTGGGTCTCGTCGGGTCTCGACGAGCCCGGCGCGCAGCGTGTGCGTTCCGCGGTGTTCGAGAGTGCGATGACGTTGCCGGGCGCCGGCAGCGTGGCGTGGCTGCGCCGGTTGCACGCGGGACACGAACCGGATCGGGGTGCTTACTCGATCTGCATGCACCGCGACGACGCAGTGACGGTGAGTTCCACCGAGATCGAGGTTGCGGGTCCCTCGGGCGTCATGCGTTACCGGGACGGTTCACCCTGTTGCGACACGTCATGGAGCACCCTGCGGCTCGCACTGGTCCCCGGGCGTGCGGGTGCCTAGCCAGGGCGCTCAGGCGCTTTTCCGACCGCGCGCTACCGCCTCACCACGCGGTAGAATCGGACCGGATCGTCTCCTGCAAGGTCGGTGACTCGTGTCTCCGGTCCCGTCGCCAGGATGGCATCCCCGACCCGCAACCAGCCCTGGCCGAGTCCCGTAGTGACCTCGAGCTCGTATCGGCTTCCGGGCACCGATGCCCACGACAACGTCACCCGACCTTCGGTGATGTCGAGTCCCGTCAGGCGCAACTCGTCCCCGGGCGACCCCGCATTCCGCGCGCCGGGCGTCGGCATCGGCAATCGCAGCGCTGTTCCGACCGCTCCATCCGGCAACAGCCCGTGGCTCACGTCGCGTCCGAGCGAACCGAAACTCACCAGGTCCACGAGCACGCCACCCGGCGAATGGAGGGCAAGGGTCTCGCCGTCCGCGCTCAGTGCAAAATCCACGTGGAACTCCCGGCCCGGCCCGTTCTGGTCGGTCTCGCCGTCTGCCCACACCAGCATCACCCCACCTGGAGGAAGGACGAACCCCGTCGGAATCACCGTCCGCCGCGGGTTCGTGGTGTCGTCGGTCAGCGAATAGCCCGCAAGATCCAGCGCGGTATCACCCGCGTTGTAGAGCTCGAACCAGTCGTCGAAATCGCCATCCGCGGGATCGGTGATCGTGGTGTTGTTCCGCGACATCCACTCGTTGAACACCACCCGCACCGGGAGGCTGGACCGATCGTTGGGCGCCCCGGGGGTCGGCACCTCGAACCCGAAACGCTCCGACCACGCGCCGTCCGGATGCGACCCGACCGATCGTCCGTCAGCCAGCGCGTCATAATGAACGTAATCGACCGCGGCGGGAACGCCTCCCGCCGTGCGCGACAGCACCACCGACCCGCGCGCCGGGCTCAGCAGGAATCCGGCATGCCAGCCCTCTGCGTCGATTCTCGACTGGCCGTCGGCCAGCACGACGCGAAACTCACCCGCGCCCAGCACGGCGCCCGCCGGGAATGCCCACGCGCCGGGAAATGCGGGATCGGGAGACAAGAACCAGCCCGTCAGATTCACCGCGGTTTCGCCCGCGTTGTGGAGCTCGACCCATCCCACGCCCACCCCTCCAAGACCGCGCGCCTGGACCTCGTTGATCCAAATGTCGGGAAACGGCGGGAGCGTCGCCGCGAACGAATTCGCCGCACCGGGGGTGGATGACGCCACCGGCGTTTCTACCGCGTCGAAGGTGCCAAACGGGCCGCCCCCCTCCGTTCGCACCACAATCCCCGCGCCCGCTGGATTCGCGAGATACCAGAAGCTCAACGTGTGCATCTGCCCCAACGCAACCTCCGCTCGCAGGGTTTGCCGGACCGCGGCTTCCGCGGTTCCAGCGCCCGCTGGCATGGCAAGCCTCAGACTCGAACGACCCGATCGTCGCACAGCGGAATCAAGCACCGATGCTCCCGCGGCGCCGACCGCCCACGTACCTGCGAGCGCCGATTCGAAGCCGCCGTTGGCCATCCATTCCGTCCCAACCCGCGGCACCGAACCCGCCACCAGGGACACGTCGTCGAGATGAACCATGCCGGGTCCGTCCAGGCTGAACACGAGCTCGCGTGACGCCAACCGGTCGGTCAGCGACACAAACCGCCACGTCGCCTGCCCGAAGCCCGCCGCGTCGACCGCGCCCCAATTGGACGGGCGCCGGTTGTCCTCGCCCGCATCCAGGGCCTGCAACGACCCGCCGCTGCCCGCGGCGCACTCCGGCCACGGCGCGCGGTTCGAGTAGGTGACCTCGTCGACGACCTGCCACGGTTGCGCCGGGGTTCCAGGCCGCGACAACCGCAAGGTCTCCCCGGCGTTGTTCAGGCGCCCGGGAAATTCCGCAATCACCCGCGGTCCCTGTCCATGCGCCGCCGTGAACGCCGCCCGGTTCTTCACCACCACCGCCCGTTCCCCGGGCGCCAGGGCAACGCCACCCGGAATCACGAGATCCACTCCGTCCATCCGCCAGCCCGACAGATCGAACGTCGTGCGCGCCGACCCGTTGTGGATTTCGACGAACTCCGCATCCGGATCCGCCGGTTCATAGTCGATCTCCACCATCGCCACGTGGTCCTCGGGCCGTTCCTCCACCGCCGTTGACACCACCCGCACGCTCGTTTGCGCAGCGACCAGCGGGTTCCCAAGGCGATCGAGTGCCGCGAGCTGGATCTGGTTCGTTCCCGCGCGCAACGGGATCGAGACGGTCCAGTTGGTGATCGAAG
>CAZYJB010000556.1:0-2815 GCA_964647675.1 uncultured Verrucomicrobiota bacterium
GATGTGGACGTCCTCGACCTCAGTGAGCTCGCGGATGAAGGCCGCATACACGCCGGGCACGGGCTCGTACTTTCCGGGAAAGCTGATGCCTTCGGGTCGCGGCCAGGTGAGCCACGTGGCCTGGTGCGGCGCCCATTCGGCCGGCATGCGCCAGCCGTCGGCGGCAGGCGAACCAGGGGTCCAAAGGGATGCGGAAGAATGCATGGAAGGCGGGTCGGGTTCAGGGCAGCGGCGCGGAGCGCGCGGCGACGAGCAGCCGGTACCACTCCTCCCGCGAGAGCGAGAGCGCGTCCGCAGCCGCGGCGTCGCGGATGCGCTTCGGGTCCGTGCTGCCCACGATGGGAATGACGCCGGCCGGGTGTCGCATCAGCCAGGCCAAAGCCAGCGCCGTACGCGTGGTGCCCCGTTCACGGGCCAGGGCATCGAGCTCGGTCTGAACGCGCCCGGTATCGTAGCCCTCCTGGGACGGCAGGACCCGGTGGGCGCCGTCGCCGATCTTGCCGCCGGCCAGCGGGCTCCACGCCATCAGCGAAAGGGAATCGGCGAGGCACTGGTCCAGCGTGCCGTCTTCGAGCGGCTGAAGATGCGCGAGGCTGAACTCGACCTGGTTCACCACCAGGGGCTGGCGCCACGCGCGCTGCAGGGCGGTGACCTGGGACGGCCGGAAGTTTGAGACACCGAACTCACGTACCTTGCCCGCGCGCCGCAACGCGTCGAATCCCTCCGCCACCTCGTGCGGATCCATGAGGAAATCGGGCCGGTGCAATTGGTAGAGGTCGATCGTCTCGATGCCCAGCCGGCGCAGGGACTGCTCGCACGACCACACGATGTGCTCCCGCGAAAAATCATACCGCGGCGGCGCGCCCGCCGGATCGTTCGGGCGGCGAATGCCGCACTTGGTGGCGATGACCAGGCCATCACGCAATCCCGGTGACGTCTTGAGCACGCGACCGAAGATCGATTCACACACCCCGTGACAATAGATGTCCGCGTGATCGAAGAGCGTGTACCCGGCCTCGACGGCCGCCTGGACCGCGCGCATGCCGGCGGCCTCGCCCTCGGGCGTCACTTCGGCGGGATCCCACGTCCCGGCCAGACGCCAGCAGCCGTACGCGAGCCGACTCGCCCGCAACGAGCCTCTTCCGATGGGAACGGATTGCATCGGCGCGGAGTTACCCCGTTTGACCGGGGTTCGGCAACGCTTTTGCATCCTGATGCACAACGGTCACGTCGGCGTGCTGGACCAACCCGTCGAAGTCCTGCAAAAGGAGGCCCGTTCATGAATCCGCAGCGATCGACCGGCGAACATTTGCTCCTCATTCGAGGCACGGACTGGAACCGCGGTATGCCGCCCGCCCAGTTGGAGCAGGTGATGAAGGATTTCTACGCGTGGTTGGAAGGCCTCGAACGGCGCGGGGTTCTCCTCGGCGCCCAGCCCCTCGTCGAATCCGGAAGGCTCGTGACCGGGTCGCGTCCCGCCGACGTGGTGGACGGTGTCTACGCGGAATCCAAGGAGGCGATTGCCGGCTACTTCCGTCTCGCAGTGCCCAACCTCGACGAGGCCATTCGGCTTGCCCAGGAATGCCCCATCCTCACGTTCGGCGCGCAGATCGAAGTGCGCCCGGTCGCCGACCTTTGCCGTCCGATGGCGGAGGTGAAGGCGGCTGGACCTTAGTTAGCGCCCCCCGAGGTACTGCTGCAGCGTGTCGCGGTAGCCGCGGCTCATGGTCAGCTTGGCACCGTCGTTCAGGATCACGACGTACTCGCCATGGAACATCGGCTGCATCTCGCGCACCCGGTCGATGTTCACGATGGTCGAGCGTGCGATGCGGATGAAGCGCCGGTGGTCCAGGCGGGTTTCAAAGTTGGCCAGGGTATCCCGCACAAGGTGCGCATCGCGACCCACGTGCAGCTTCACGTAGTTGTCCTGCGCTTCGATCCAGTCGATGTCGCCGGGACGCAAAAAGATGACGCGCCCGTCCAGCTTCACGGCAATGCGTTCCACCGGCCGGCCGTCGGTGGTGCCGGCCGCGGGGGCGGACGTGCCGCCGGGTTGCGGATGGCTCAACGCCTCGATCATGGCCGTGAGCTTGTCCACCAGCGCCGAGGGCGCGGGCGTCTTGACCTCCTCGCGGATTCGCCCGAGTGACCGCTGGAGCCGTTCGCGATCGTAAGGTTTGAGGATGTAGTCGAGCGCGTGGACCTCGAAGGCCTTCACCGCGAACTCGTCGTAGGCAGTCACGAAGACGATGCGCGGCAAGGTTCCGCCCTTGAGTTGTCCGAGCACTTCGAAGCCGTCCATCTCAGGCATCTGGATGTCGAGGAAGACGACATCCGGGTTCTCCCGGCGGATCGCGGCCACCGCCTCCTTGCCGTCGCCGCATTCGGCGGCGATCTGGACATCGGGCTCCTTCTGCAGCATGCCCCGGAGGCGGTCGCGAGCCAGGGGTTCATCGTCGACAATGATCGCGCGCATGGTGGTTTCTCCCGGTTGTTTCCGTCGTTGTCCCAGGCTCTTCTGCGCAGGGACGCCGGACCAACCCGATCTTGGCGAATCTAGCGCGCGAGTTGCTTGGTGGCCGCCATGCGCAGCTTCTCGTCGCCGGCCTTGGCCAGCTCCGCGGCGAACGGCCCGGTCCCGCGCCCGAACGCCTCATGCAACCACATGACCTCCAGGCGCGCCCGCGGATCCCGTTGTCCCTCCAGCCAGGTCACGGACTCGCCCAGCACGCGGTTCGCGCCCCGCTGCCGGAGCACCAGCCGCGACTGTTCCTGCTCCCAGCCATTCTTTGACATCGTCAGGTCAAGCAGCTCC
>CAZYJB010000556.1:2825-3837 GCA_964647675.1 uncultured Verrucomicrobiota bacterium
TCACGCGGGGGCGCGGGCTTGGCTGCCGCCTTCCCGCGGACACGCCAGATGCGACCGTGTTCCTTGTCGCGCCGTGGATCGCGAAAATCCACTTCGCCGTGCTGGATGATGGGATTGCTCCAATCCGACACGTACAGGCCGCCATCGGGCCCGAGACGCAGGTCGATGGGTCGGAAAGTCACGTTGGTGGAGCGCAGGAGGTCCGGTTGTTCGACGGTCTCGAAAGTGGACCCCACCTCGCGCAGCGCGAACCGCACGAGCCGGTGGGCGCGGAAGTCGCAGGTGACCACGTGTCCCTGCCACGTTTCGGGAAAAGCCGGGCTATGCACCACTTCGAGGCTGCAGAATTTCGGGTACGAACCCGGGCTGATGCTTTCCGCCTCGCGCCGCATGTCCGAGTAGGTGAAGTAGGTCGCGCCTTCCATGGCGTGGTAAACACCCTTGAACCCGGCGCCGTCGGTGAAGAACTGGTTGCCATACTGGTCCCAGTGATGCCCCCACGGATTGCACCCGCCGCGGGTGAAGACCTCGAAGGCCCAGGTGTCGGGATTGAACCGCCAGATGCCGGCCGAGTTAAGCCGGCGCACGCCGAAAGGCGTCTCCACGTGGGTATGCGTGTAGATCGACTGGTTCATGTACAAATGCCCGTCGAACCCCCAGCGCAGCGTGTGCAGGTTATGATGCGTGTCCTCCGTGCCGAAACTCGAGAGAACGATCGTCTTGCGGTCCGCGCGCCCGTCGCCGTCGGTGTCGGCAAAGTGCAGCAACTGGTGACCTGCCCCCACATAGCACCCGCCACGCCCGTCGGGCACGACGCCGGTCGGGATGAGCAGTTTGTCGGCAAACACCGTGGATTTCTCCGCGCGCCCGTCGCCGTCCGCGTCCTCCAGCACGATCACCGCATCCTCGGCCTCCTGGCCGGGCCGGATCTGCGGGTACACCCGCGAACTCGCGACCCAGAGGCGGCCCTGGGGATCCCAGTTCATCTGGATGGGTTTGAAGAGCTGCGGAT
>CAZYJB010000557.1:0-3832 GCA_964647675.1 uncultured Verrucomicrobiota bacterium
GAGCACGGGTGCCGGAGCCGGTACCGCCTCGCCCGGGATCGGAACCGGCGGCACGCTGGGCGGCAATCCTGGCTCGAACGTCACCCCAGCGCTCGGAACCGGCGGCGCGGTCGCCTCAGGGCTCGGCACCCCCCCCGGCGGCGCCTACCCCGGTGCCCCGCAGGACCTGACCTCGACCGCCTCCCACACTCTGCCTCCCCCGACCACCCTGCCCTCGTCGTCCACCTTCGGGGGTCAGACCACGGAACACGTGATCAAACGGGGCGATCTCATCCGCGATCTCGCCAAGAAATATGGCGTCACGGAACAGGCCATCCTCGACGCCAACCCCGGCGTCAAGCCGCGCAGCCTCAAGATCAATGACAAGATCGCCATCCCCGCTCCCGCGCCGTCGACCGCCTCCACAGCCACGCCCGACGCGCCGACCGCCGCGGGCACCGGCGAAACCTACGTGGTCAAACCCGGCGATAACCTGACCAAAATCGCCCGGAAATACGGCGTCACCATCTCCCAACTCCGCGCCGCCAACAACCTGCGCAACGACCGCATCGTCGCCAAACAACAGCTCAAGATCCCGGCCCGCTCCACGCCGCGGCAGGAACCCGCCGCAACACCGCCCGCGATCTGATCCTGATCCTCAGCCCGACCCGATCCGATCCGACCCGAGAACCGACCCGGCCCAACGCCTCACCCCGATCCCATGCGCGCTGCCATCGGCATCATCACCCTGGTCACCGGACTGCTCATTGCCCTCGGCGTCACCATGCTTCACAGCATCGCCATGCATGAGCAGGAAGCCGTGGGGATGTTCCGCAAGCAGTGCCTGTGGATCGGGGCCGGGCTCGCTCTCTGCATCCTCACCGCCACGATCGATTACCGCCGCACGCGCGGGCTTTCCTATCTGCTCCTCGCGATCACGGCTGTGCTGCTCGTGCTCGCGCGCGTGCCGGGTATCGGCGAACCAATCAACGGCGCGTGGAGATGGATCAAGATCCGCGGCGTCGGCTCCCTTCAACCCTCCGAGTTCGCCAAGATCGCCATCATCCTCGCCATCGCCGCTTACGCCCACCAGTGCCAGCGCCTGATGTCGAAGCCCACCTTCGGCCTGGTCTATCCGGGCGCCGTCATCGGTCTCATGCTCAGTCTCGTGCTGTTGGGCAAGGACCTCGGCACCACCGCGCTCATCGCGATTCTTTCCGCCGGCATGCTCTACGCCGCCGGGACGCGCTTGCGCCACCTGCTGCCGGTCAGCGTGGTCGGCATGGCGCTGCTCACCGCCTATCTCACCACCGACCCGGTTCGCTGGCGTCGCGTGGACGCCTTCCTGCACCCCGAGCTCTACCAGGAAACCATCGCCCTGCAGTCCGAGCAGTCGAAGATCGCCATCGGTTCGGGCGGCATCGAGGGTCTCGGCCTCGGCAACGGCATCCAGAAATCGGGCTTCGTCCCCGAGCAATCGACCGACTTCATCCTCTCCGTGATCGGCGAGGAACTGGGCTTGCGCGTCACCTTGCCGCTGGTGGCGGCCTACCTGGCCTTCATGATGGCCGCCTTCGCCATCGCGCGCCGCGCGGCCGACACCTACGGCTCCCTGATCGCTTTCGGCATCGGGTCGCTGATCGGACTCCAGGCCATCATCAACATCGCGGTGACCACGGCCTCGGTGCCCAACAAGGGACTGGCCCTGCCCTTCGTCAGCTATGGCGGCTCCTGCATGCTGGCCATGCTGATCCTGGTCGGATTCCTCATCAGCGTCGCCTGGCATTCCCCCGCCGAGGAAAACGCGCCGGTGCTCTCCGCTCGCGAGGGCGGGGACGACGCCGCGCTCCAGAACGCATGACACCCCCGCTTCCTTCCCCTCGTCGCGTGGCCATCGCGTGCGGTGGAACTGGAGGCCACCTCTTCCCTGGACTCGCCGTCGCCGAACAATTGTTCGAGCGCGGCGCCGACGTCACGCTGCTGGTTTCCGCCAAGGACGTCGACCAGCGCGCACTGCAACACGAGCGTCGCTTCGAAATCGTTACGCTGCCCGCCGTCGGCTTCGCCCTGTCGCGCGCGGTGCCCTTCGTCCTCGAGGCAGTGCGTTCCTTCCGCCTCGCTAGAGCCGCCTTCCGCGCGGCGCGCCCCGACGTCTTCCTCTCCATGGGCGGTTTCACCAGCGCGCCGCCGGCCTTCGCCGCACGCTCCCTCGGGGTGCCGGTCGCGCTTCACGAAGCGAATGCCATTCCCGGCCGCGCCAACCGCTGGCTCGCACGCTTCGCGCAGCGCCGCTACGTCCATTTCCCGGAATCCGCCGCGCGCCTCGCGGGCGGCGCCTGCGATGTCGTCGGCATGCCCGTGCGCAGCCAGTTCCAGGCGGCCGATCCGGGATCATGCCGGCTCGCGCTCGGTCTCGATCCGCAGCGTCCGGTGCTCCTCGTCATGGGCGGCAGTCAGGGCGCCCGCGCCCTCAACCAGGCGGTCTGCGCCGCGGCTCCCGATCTCGCGCGGCACGTGCCCGGACTGCAGTTCCTCCATGTGACCGGCCGGGAGGATGAAGCCGCGACCCGCGCAGCCTACGCCGCCTCCGGATTGGCCGCCTGCGTGCGCCCTTTTCTGACCGAAATGGAACTCGCCCTCGGTGCCGCGGACGCCACGGTCTCGCGCGCGGGGGCCTCGTCGATCGCCGAGTGTGCTGCGGTGCGCGTGCCGGGGCTGCTCGTCCCTTACCCGCACGCCGCCGACAATCATCAGGCCGCCAATGCGCGTTCCCTCGAGCTGGCCGGCGCCGCCACCGTTCTCAACCAGGCCCAGCTGTCCGCGGAATCCCTGATCCACCACCTCGTCCCTCTGCTCACCGACGGTCCCACCCGCGAACGCATGCAGCACGCGCTCGCCGCCTGGCACCGGGCCGGCGCCGATGCGCGCGTGGCCGAGGGCATTCTTCGCCTGGCGCGGGGACAGGCCGACGACCCCGGCGCCGCGCCCGCCTCGACCTCCACCCGCGGCACCGCGACGACGTCCCTCTGCGCATGACCGCGCCCGCCACCATCCCCGATCCCCTGCCCGCCCCGCCGGTCCACGAATCTGATCCGGCGGTCCTCGAGCTCGAGGCCCACCTGCGGCGCACGCTGCCGCCAGGCACGCGCATCCTGCCGCGCGAACCGCTCGCCCGCCGCACCACCCTGCGCGTCGGGGGCCACGCCGATCTCCTCGTCGAACCTGCCGGCGAAGCGGAACTCGCCGAGGTGGTCCGCGCGGCCCTTCAATTCCGCGTCCCCTGGCGCGTCATCGGGCGCGGCTCCAACCTCCTGATCCGCGACGGCGGCGTGCGCGGTCTGGTGATCGGTCTCGCCACGCCCGCCTTCGCCGCGCTGCGCATCGCAGCGCCCCTCCTGCACTGCGGCGCCGGCGTGCGCCTGAAGGATCTCTCCAACACCGCGCGCCGTCACGGTCTCGCCGGACTCGAATTTCTCGCGGGCATCCCCGGCAGCGTGGGCGGCGCGCTGCGCATGAACGCCGGTGCCTGGAACAGCATGACGTTCGAGCGCGTGGAATCGGTGCGTTTCCTCACGCCCACCGGGGAACTGCGCGAAGCACCTGGATCGGAGATTCCGACCGCCTACCGCCGCTGCGACCTGCTCCGCGACCACATCGCGCTCGCCGCCACATTCCGCGGTGATCCGTCGACACCGGAACAGGTCGAAGCGCGCCTCAATGAGCTCAACGGCAAACGCTGGTCGTCGCAGCCCGCGGCGCCGAGCGCGGGCTGCATCTTCAAGAATCCGCCCACCATCGCAGCGGGACGTCTGATCGACGAACTCGGACTCAAGGGCACCCGCGTCGGCGGCGC
>CAZYJB010000558.1:0-1535 GCA_964647675.1 uncultured Verrucomicrobiota bacterium
GCCGCCGCGCAGCGAGGTGTTGGGATCCGCGCCGCGCTCGAGCAGGAGCTCGACGATCTCCGAGTTGCCGATCTGGCAGGCCAGCGACAAGGGTGCGACGCCGTAAAGATTCGTTGCGCCGACGTCGGCCCCGGCCGCGAGCAACCGTCGGGCGGCATCGACGTCATCGTGGGTCACCGCCCGATGCAGGGCCGTCGTCCCGTCGGCCTGCGCCGCGTTGACGTCCTCGTGGTCTTTGTTCGGACGGGGTGGCGTGGAGACCGAATTCCCAGAATCACTCACCACGAAGGGCACGAAGGCCACGAAGATCGGAGAGAGACTGCGGTCAGAGCCACCACCCAAAGTGTGGATCAGGGATGGAAACTTCCCCCAGCTCTCTTCGTGTTCTTCGTGGTGGACCTGGCCTTTTGCGGTCGAGGGTACTGCGACCGCGACCAGCAGCGTTTCGTTTGAACCACGAAGAAGAGAAGGAAACGAAGGAGAGAAAGAGGCGACCGAGGTTCTCCAATCCGCGAAGGCCGGGCTGGTCAACAGCGAGGCCAGCGCAAAGACCAGGACCACTCTCGTGAGGCGGGCTCTCACAACGAAAGCGGTTCGAAGAGTTCGTCCAACCGGCCGTTGCTGTCGCCGAAGCGGTCGAGCTTCACGCCCACCTTGTCGAGGAGCGCCAGGTGGAGATTGGCCAGAGGCGTGGGCTTTCCGGTCCGCAGGTGACGGCCGCCTTTCATGCCTCCCGCCGCGCCGCCCGCCACCACGATGGGGAGGTTGGTGTGGTCGTGGACGTTGGGATTTCCGATGCCGCTGCCGAAGAGGACCAGCGAATGGTCGAGGAGCGTGCCATTGCCTTCCTTCGTGGACTGGAGCCGGCCGAGGAACTCCGCGAACAGCGAGACATGGAACTGATTGATCTTCGCCATGCGCGCGATCTTCGCCGGGTCATTGCCATGATGAGACAGCGGGTGATGCGGGTCGGGCACGCCGATCTCGGGATAGGTGCGATTGCTGGTCTCGCGCGCGAGCTGAAACGTGATGACGCGGGTCACGTCGGCCTGCATTGCGAGCACCTGGAGTTCGAACATCAGCCGCGCGTGATCCGCGTAGGCCGCCGGCACACCCAACGGCCGGTCCAGGTCGGGCATGGCGTTGTCTTTCGCGTCGACCTCGGCCTTTTGAATCCGCCGTTCCACCTCGCGCACGGTATCGAGGTATTGGCTCACCCGCGCGCGGTCGCCGGGTCCCAGATCGCGGTTGAGGCGCGCGATGTCCTCGCTGAACCAGTCGAGCAGGCTGGCCCGGGCGCGCAGAGCCTCCCGCCGATCGGCCGGGCTGCCGCCGTCTCCGAAAAGGGTCTCGAACACCATGCGCGGATGCGCCTCCGCGGGGAGGGGCGTCGTGGGCGAAGACCAGGAGAGGTTGTTCTGGTAGGCGCAGGCGTAGCCATTGTCGCATTGCCCGACCACCTGCAACAGGTCCATCGCCAGTTCCAGGGAGGGCAACTGCGTCTCGCGGCCGATCTGGCGCGCGGCCACCTGATC
>CAZYJB010000558.1:1545-3041 GCA_964647675.1 uncultured Verrucomicrobiota bacterium
CTGATCCACGGTGGTGCCGAGATAATAGTCGTTGCTCTCCGTCATCTTCGCCTTGGCGCAACTGAGGAAGGAGGCGTTGGAGGTGGCATGACCGCCCGGGTACGCGCACTGCAGCTCGAGACCGGTGACGACCGTGACGTGCTGCTTGACCGGTTCGAGCGACGTGAGGATCGGAGAGAGTTCGCCCAGCCGGTCCTCGCCGGGGGGCGTCCATCGGCTCTGGTCGCAACCCATGGGCATGAAGACGTACCCGATGCGGCGGACCGGATTGGCGGCGGTCCGGGCCAGTGGCGTCGCGGCTGGAACCATCGCCTCCAGCAGCGGAAGTGCGAGGCTGGTCCCCATGCCCCGCAGGAAGGTACGACGGGGCAGGGCTTTCTTGCTGAGGATATTCATAAGGCCTTTCTCATCGTGAAGGGGACGCTGCGGACGATGCCTGTCACAATAGCCGACAGCCGGTAGCTGTCAGCCTTCGCTTCGCGGACAATCCTTCGCACGGCCGGCGCGTCGGAGGGTTCGAGCCCGCGGCCGAGGGCAAACGTGAGCAGCTTTTCCGTGAACGCCGTGACAAACGGCTCGGGATGTTGCACCAGCCGATCCTCGAGTTCAGCCACGCCGTCGAGGGATACGCCATCCGGGAGTCCCCCGCGGGCGTCCACCGGCGCACCGTCCTCCAGCGTGCGCCAGCGACCGATGGCATCGAAATTCTCCAGGGCGAACCCGGGTGGATCGATGAGGGCATGACACCCGGCGCAAGCGGGATCATCGCGATGCGCGGCCAGCCGCTGGCGCACCGTCAGGGATTCGGAAACAGTCCGTTCCTTGAGCGCCGGAACGGTTGCCGGCGGTGGCGGCGGCGGCGTCCCTAGAAGATTCTCCAGAATCCACTTGCCCCGCAGCACGGGGGAAGTCCGCGTGGCGTAGGAAGTCACGGTCAGGACGCTGCCCTGGCGCAGCAGTCCGCCTCGGTTGGCGTTGGGGCCGAGTTTCACGCGGCGAAACTGGCTGCCCGTGACATGGGGAATGCCGTAGTGCCGGGCGAGCCGCTCGTTGAGAAACGTCTCATCCCTCTTGAGCAGGTCGATAAGGCTGCGGTCCTCGCGCAGCACGGTTTCGAAGTGGAGTTCCGTCTCGCGCCGAAAGGCCTGCCGCAGGTTGTCGTCGAAGTCGGGGAACAACCGCAGGTCGGGGGTGATGGATTCGAGATTGCGCAGGTGCAGCCATTGGGCAGCGAAATTGCCCACGAGGTTCAACGCCCGCGGATCGGCGAGCATTCGCCGCGCGTGCTTCTCGAGCGTTGCCGGGTCGCGCAGGTCGCCGCGTTCGGCGGCCTCCAGCAGCGCGTCGTCCGGAAGGCTGCTCCAGAGGAAGAACGAGAGCCGCTCGGCCAGGGTGAAGCCGTCCAGTGCATACGCCGCGCCCGGGGCCACTCCCGCCGGATCGCGCTCAACGCGAAAGAGAAACTCCGGGCTTACCAGAATCGCGCGCAGCGCAGA
>CAZYJB010000558.1:3051-3827 GCA_964647675.1 uncultured Verrucomicrobiota bacterium
AGGCCCGCCTCAAAGCCGTCCTTCGCCCGGGCCTGACGGAAAAACTCCATGGGCTTCTCGAGGTCGGCGGCGTTGACGGGACGGCGGTACGCGCGGCGCAGCAGGGTCCCAAGTATCTGCCGGGCGCAAGGTTCCTCCATTTCCGATGTGGCCGGTTGCACCGTGAGGATCCTCCGCCGGCTGGGCGTGTCGCCCGGACCGGCAGTCTCATAGGGACCCGTGATCGTGACTTGGAAAATGGCGGGGCCCAGCCGCGGATGCCGGTGCATGTTATAGCGGGCCCGGTACGGCTGGCGCTTGGTCACGAGCAGCGAGGACGGATTCTTGATGAACGTGACCCCGAGTTGGTGTGGACCGGCCTTCACCGGGAGGCGCGCCTTCAGGTGCGCGTCCACCTTGTCGTGGTCGCCGTCGCGGGGTGGCGAGACGATGAACTGTGCCGCGCGCCCGCGATCCAGAAGCACCTCCAACTCGTGCGGTTCTCCCATGCCTTCCACGTGCTCGTTGCGGTCGCGGGTGAGCCGGATCTGAATCTCATACTCACCATCGCGCGGGAACGTGTGTTCGATCAACAGGCCGCCGCGCGTGCCAGGGGGCAGGCCCTCGACGTGGTCCTCCTGCGTGAGATCGGGAGCGGCGCGATAGGTATCGCCACCGGGAGCACGCCGCGGCGCGCCGAGGGCGAGGCGACTGATTTTCTCCGCCGCCGCAAGGTAGCGGTTGAGCAGGGTGGGCGAGAGGTCGCCGACCGCGACGTTGTCGAAGCCGTGGCTGGA
>CAZYJB010000559.1:0-3820 GCA_964647675.1 uncultured Verrucomicrobiota bacterium
CTTCGTGGTGAACCCCAAATTCGTGCGGTCACCGGGACCTTCCACAAGGCCCGTGCTGGTCCGATTTGAACCACGAAGCTCACGAAGTACACGAAGCAGACCAAGGCAGGAACCAGACCCGTAAACAAGCGGGCCCTGCCGGCCTTCGGCCGAGATCGTTTACACGCGATTGCAATCGCCTGTAGGCTCGGGGCGAAGGGCGTGGCTGTTTTCTGGTATTACAGCCGCAAGAAGGATTGATCCCACTCACGAGTCGGGGCGGAGGCGCTGGTGGCCCCGCCCCTTTCCCGAATCAGGCCGGGTCTCCTTTCCATTTTTCCAGCGTTCCATGCACGACATTTCCCTGATCAAGACCATCGCGCTCGGCCTGGCAGCAGCGCTGATCTTCGGCCTGATCGCCAAGCGCCTGCGCCTCTCGCCGATCGTCGGTTACCTCGTGGCCGGCGTGACCATAGGTCCGCATACCCCTGGATTCATCGGCGACGTTCACCTCGCCGCGCAGCTCGCCGAGATCGGCGTCATCCTGTTGATGTTCGGAGTCGGCCTGCACTTCCACCTGAGCGACCTCCTGGCCGTACGCTCCATCGCCGTGCCCGGCGCCCTGGGACAGAGCCTCGCCGCGACTGCGGCTTGCACGGCCCTGGCGATGGGGCTGGGTTGGGACTGGCGTACTGGCCTCATCCTCGGTGTCGCCGCGTCGGTGGCGAGCACGGTTGTGCTCCTGCGATGTCTGATGGATCACGGATCCGTGAACACCCACGAGGGCCACGTCGCGATCGGCTGGCTGGTGGTGGAGGATCTGCTCACGGTGATGGTGCTGGTGCTGCTTCCGGCGCTGGCTGCGCAGACTCCCGGAGGCGGCGGGCCGTGGCTCAGCCTCGGCATCGCCTTTCTGAAGATCGGCATCCTCGTGGCGCTGATGTTCGTGGCGGGCGGACGCCTGGTGCCGTGGCTGTTCGTGCGCGTGGCGCGGTTCCGTTCCTCCGAACTCTTCACGCTGACCGTGCTGGTGCTGGCCATCTCGGTGGCCACCGCGTCGTACGTGGTCTTCGGCGCTTCGATGGCGCTGGGCGCGTTCCTGGCCGGCATGGTGGTGGGCCAGTCCAAGGCCAGCCATCAGGCGGCGGCCGATGCGCTGCCCTTGCGCGATGCCTTCGCGGTCCTGTTCTTCGTGTCGGTCGGCATGCTGTTCAATCCGCGCGCCGTGCTCGAGGCTCCCGGGCTGACGCTCGGCGTGATCGCGGTGATCTTGATCGTGAAGCCGATCGTCGCGTTCCTGATCGTGTTTGCCGGGGGCCATTCCCTACGGACCGGACTGACCGTGGCGGGCGGCTTGGCACAGATCGGAGAGTTCTCCTTCATCGTGGCGGACCTGGCCGGGACGCTGGGGTGGATGCCGGACGCCGGTCGCAATGCGCTGATTGCCGGGGCCATCGTCTCGATCAGCCTCAATCCCTGGCTGTTCCGGCGGTTGCTCGCGTTGGAGCCGCGCCTTTCCCGAATACCGATGGTCGACCATTGGCTGGCCCGCAAGGATCGCAGCCGGATCCGTCACGCGCAGGAGCATGGCACTCATGCCGCGCAGGACTCGTCCAGCGGTCCGCGGGCCATCGTGGTCGGACATGGCCCCGCCGGTCAGACCGTCACGCGGCTTCTTCGGGAATCGGGGGTGATGCCGACCGTGGTGGAGACCAACATCGACACGGTGGAAGAGATCAATGCCGCCGGCGGCCGCGCGGTGTATGGCGATGCCACACGCGCGGAAATCCTCAAGGCGGCGGGTGTGGAGTCGGCGGCGTATCTGATCGTCACCGTGCCGCGGGCGGAGACCGCGCTCCAGGTGATCCAGTGCGGGCGGGAGGTGAATCCCACGATCGAGGTTCTCGCGCGGGCGTCCTATCTGCGTGATCGCGAGGCGTTCACCGCCGCCGGCGCGGCCACGGTTTGTGTGGATGAGGCGGAAGCCGCCGTCGTTCTGGCGGAAGCGGTCAGGAAGCAGATGCGTCGCGGCGGCGCCGTGGAGGTCGCGGGACGGGGGGAGTAATCCGAAAGAGTGATACCGCCCGCGGGCCGGGCTTGGAACGATGGACCCCATGCGAGCGACGCGTGTGCATCAGCAGTCCGGGGTGGCCCTTCACTATGAACTCTCCGGGGCGGAAGCGGGGCATCGGGTGCTGTTCATCCAGGGCGTGGGCGCGGCCGGCGAAGCGTGGCGACCCCAGGTGCGCGATCTCGAGGGCGAGGTGCGGTCGCTGATCTGCGACAATCGCGGCGTCGGGCGCAGCCAGCCTTGCACCGGGCTCATCAGTATCGAGGCGATGGCGGACGACGCCCGTGCCCTCATGGACGCTGCGGGATGGGACTCGGCCCACGTGGTCGGGCATTCCATGGGCGGGGTCATCGCACAGCAACTGGCGTTCGACTGCCCGACGCGTGTCCGCAGCCTGTCGTTGTTGTGCACCTTCGCACGCGGGAAGGATGCCGCGCGCCCGACGCCGTGGGTGCTGTGGATGACGCTGCGCACCCGGCTGGGGACACGGCGCATGCGCCGGCACGCGTTTCTCGAGATGCTGGTGCCGAAGCCGGAACTTGCCGGGATGGACGGCGATCGCGTCGCGGCCGAGGTGGCGGCGCTCGTGGGGCGCGACCTCGCCGATTCACCCTCCATCCTCATGCGCCAACTTCGGGCACTGGCGCGCCACGACGGGTTCGCGCGGCTCGGCGGGCTGGCGGGCATTCCAACTCTGGTGATCAGTGCCGAGCACGATCGCATTGCGCGCCGCGAGTACGGGCGCGAGTTGGCGAAGGCGATACCCGGCGCCGTCTTCGAGGAGATTCACGGAGCCTCGCACGGCGTGACGATCTTCCACCATGCGGCGATCAGCGCGCGGCTGCGGCGATTCTTTGAAGCGGCCGAATCCGTTTCGGCAGCGCGGGTCGGCGCCGTTTGAGCGGCGATCGCCGGGCTCCTACGAACTGGCGCTCGAGTAGTGGCGAACCGACCAGCGCCAGAAGAGTTCGGACGCGAGGAACATCGCCACAGCCATGGCCACCAGCGACAGCAGTTCCAGCGGCGACCCGAGTTTCTCGAGGACCAGCTTGACCGGAACGTTGGTCACCAGAAGCACGGGAACCACGTAGCTGAAGATCGCGCGGAACAACCCGCGGAACGCCTCGTCCGGCAGGCGCGCCAGTTGGAACAGGTTGTAGTAACCCCAGATGATGCCCTGCGCGCGGACGGTCCAGAAACTGATGCAGGCGAGCAGGTACATGACCGAGTAGTGCACGGACAGGCCGACGGCGAGCAGCAGGATGAACGAGGTTCCCTGCGCGAGGGTGGGACGCACCCCGAGTTGCGCCGCGGCATAGCCCATCACGGCGAGGGCGGAGAACGCGTTGATGAAGGCGCCGAAATCGACGTGCCGCAGCGAGATGAGAAACCGCGCGTTGACCGGCATGAGCAGCATGAAGTCGAGACCGCCCGAGCGCACGTTCTCGGAGAGCTTCACGCAGTTGGTCATGAACAGCGCGGTGCACAACTGCTGCAGGAGATGGTTGGTCCCGACCAGCAGCACCACCTGCCATTTCGTCCACGAGCCGATGCGATCGGTGTGACTGTAGATCACCGCCATGAAGGTGAGCTGCAGCGCGAACCAGAGCAGTTCGACGAGGATCCAGAGCAGGAAACTGATCTTGAACCCCATCTCGCGCACCAGCGAGTTGCGCCAGAAGGCGCCATAGATGCCCAGGTAGCGTCCCACGGATCCCGCGAACCGCGGCGGGCGGGCACTCGGGGGGAGGGTGTCGATGGACGGGGGCC
>CAZYJB010000560.1:0-3797 GCA_964647675.1 uncultured Verrucomicrobiota bacterium
TCGTCGCGCCCTCGTAACGGTCGCGGTTGCGCCCCAGCCGTTGCACACGTGCACGTTAATCAGGTTGCCGGGGAAGTCCAAGGCGCGCCGTGATGAGGGATCCGGCGCATTCGACACGGGACGATGAGGGGGTTTTTGGGGTGCCGACGGCGCGGCACGCCCTGCGGTTGGTGCGGAGAGATTTGGCGGAGAAGTGGTTCCTGAGGGTCCCCAGACCAATTGACACGTCGCCGGCCCGGCCTAAGCTCCGCGTTCCCGCTGCTTGGAGGGATGCTCCCCATGACGGAGGAAGCGCCCACTGGAGAGGGTACCTTTTGATTTGATGAGCGATTCAGTCACGCCCGCACCGCGCCCGACGGCGCTGCGGATTTCAGACATCCCGGAGGCGGTGATCCGCATTGCGGGGAATTCCCAGGACGGCATCCAGGCGATCGGCGGCTTTCTCGCGCGGCTGGCGGGGCGCAGCGAGCAGGAGGTCATGACCTTCATGACCATTCCGTCCACCATCTCGGGCGGGCCGTCGATCTTCCAGGTCCGCATCGGTTCCGGCGAGGTGCTGAGCTCGGGGGACGACGCTGACGTGCTGCTGGCGTTCTACCAGCACTCGTACAACGACCACCTGAACTCCCTCAAGAAGGGGGGCATCGTGCTGTACGATTCGGATCACGTGGAGCCGGATCCGGAGAAGGCCACGACCTATCATCACGTGGGCGTGCCGATCTCCAGCCGCACGGTTGAGGCGATCGGTGGCGTGGGGCGTGACAAGGGCAAGAACGTGTTCGCGCTCGGCCTGATCGCGAAGATGTTCCACCTGAACACGACCAAGCTCGAGAAGCTGATTCAGGAGCGGTTCACGGGAAAGGACACCAGCGTCGCCCAGAACGCGCTCTCCGCCTTCCACGCGGGTTACAGCTTCCAGCTCGACAACGTGGTCGAGCTGTTCCGCTTCATCGAGGGGCAGAAGCGCTCCAATCACCAGGTCGTGATGAATGGCAACGAGGCCATCGGCTACGGGCTCATCGCGGCCGGCGTGCGGTTCGGTGCGGGTTACCCGATCACGCCGTGGTCCGACATCATGGAGCTGCTGCGACGCGAACTGCCGAAGTACGGCGGCATGTTCATCCAGTGCGAGGACGAGATCGCGTCGGTCTCGATGGCCATCGGGGCGAGCTATGCCGGGCGCGTGGCGGTGACCGGCTCCAGCGGCCCCGGCATTGCGCTGAAAACCGAGGCGATTGGCTGGGCGGTGATGGCCGAGATGCCGCTGGTGGTCATCGACGTGCAGCGCGGCGGACCGTCCACCGGCATGCCGACCAACGTCGAGCAGAGCGATCTGAACATCGCGTGCTTTGGCGGTCACGGGGACAGCCCGCGCGTGGTGTTGGCTCCGGCCTCGGTGGAGGACTGCTTCTACACCGCCATCGACGCGGTCAACATCGCGCGCAAATACAGCGTGCCGGTCATCCTGCTCTCCGACCAGGCCATCGCCACGCGCATCGAGGCCTTCGAGGAGCCCAAATTGCAGGAGGTCTGCCAGGAGATCGGACCCGATCTCGCGCCGATTCCGGACCACAAGCCTTACGATCTTTCGACACCGGACGGCGTCACGCGCCACGTCGCACCGGGCACGCGCATTGTCAGCGGGAAGTACCCGATCGTGACAGGACTCGAGCACGACGAGATGGGGCATCCCACGGGGTCGCCCAAGCTGCACATGGCCATGAATGCCAAGCGCCGCCGGAAGCTGCAGGCGCTGGCGGCCGAACTGCCTGAGCCCGAGATCTACGGTGCGCCGGAGGGTGAAGTGCTGCTGGTCGGCTGGGGCTCCACCCAGGGGCCGATCCGCGAGGCGGTCAATCGCGCGCGCCGTGAGGGGCACGCCTATTCGGCCCTGCATTGCAAATACCTGAATCCGCTGCCCAACGGGCTGGAGTCGATCCTCCGCAAGTTCCGCCACATCTACGTGGTCGAGATGACCGATGCCGGCCTGTATGGCTACGGGCAGCTTGGCGCCATCCTGCGCGCGCGGTTCGCCAATCCTGCCATCGAAGGCATCACCAAGACCGACGGCCTCACTTGGAAGGTGCGTGAGATTCTCGACGAAGTGCGTATGCGTCTGACCCAGGTCGTATCCAAGAACGGCCACTGACGCGGCCCGACCTCAACCCCTTTCCGAAACGTTCCCATGAGCCAATCCCGATTGTTCTCCCTGCCGGAAGCCCCGGTGCGCGCGGCCGTGCCGCCGCTCGCCGAATCCGACCGCAAGCCGCTGACGAAGAAGGAAATGGCGGCGGACCATCCGACCTGGTGCCCCGGGTGCGGTGATTTCTCCGTCCTCGCGCTGTATTACAAACTCATCGAGCGACGCAAGATGTGGCACGAGAAGGTGACCACCATCGCCGGCATCGGCTGCTCGAGCCGCTTCCCGTACTTCGTCCAGGCGCATGGCGCGCACTACATCCATGGCCGCGCGCTGGCCTTTGCCAGCGGCGTCTCGCTCTCGCGACCGGACCTGCATGTGTTTGCCTTCAGCGGCGACGGCGACGCGTTCTCGATCGGCGGCAATCACTTCAACCACACCGCGCGCAAGAACATCAAGATGACGCTGGTGGTGATGGACAACTGGGTCTACGGCCTCACCAAGAAGCAGACCTCGCCCACCTCGCCGGTTGGGTTCAAGAGCAAGACCGACATCTGGGGCGCGGTCGATCAGCCCATCAACCCGGTGAAGCAGGCGCTCGCTGCGGGTGCGACCTTCATCGCGCGCACCACCAACACCAACCCGAACCACATCCTGCAGATGATGGAAGCCGCCATGGATCACGACGGCTTCTCGTTCATCCAGTGCCTCAGCGAATGCGTGGAGTTCTTCCCCGGCGCCTTCGATGCCGCGAATCCGCGCAAGGGCGGGCAGTTCGTCGAGGTGCCCAAGGAGCACGATGTCTCGGATGAACTCGCCGCCTACAAGCTGGCGGGCGAAGCGTTCCCGGGCTACTTCGGCGTTCTCTACAAGACCACGCGCCCGACCAAGAACGCGCTGGAGGCTCGCATCCTCGCCGACGCTCAGGCCAAGACGCAGAACGCGCAGCCCTGGCAGATCCTGCAGAAGACGTTCGATCGCATGAAGTGAACTACGGTCGCCGCCGCATTCATCATCATCATCAATCACTCCACCCGGGCTACGGGTGGCTGTGCGAAATCGTTCCAGAGGCGGTCCAGTTCCGCCGCGTCGGGCGATCCGTCCAAAATGACGAGGCGGTAGGTCATGCGGTGCACCGATCCAGGTTCGATGGACCAATCGCCCAGCTGCGAGGGCGCGAAGCAGAAGTAGGGCTCGGTGGGATGAACCCGCACGGGCTCGGGTGCCCGGAAATTGGTGGGGTGCGCGAGGAATGCCACTCCGGCCAACGTGGTCCCGCGATCGCGTTGTTGCACGGCGCCGCCCAGCCAGCACCAGCGCACGCGTGATTCATTGGCCGTCACGCGATTGGTGACGCCGTTGGAATCGAGGTAGCGCAAACGGGCCGCGCCGTCCCACTCCGCGAGCCCGCGATAGGCGAAACCGCCGTAGTGGTACTTCGGCAGGATCAGGGCCTTCGGCCCCGCGCAGCGTTGTTCGATCCGGACGTCGAGCAGATGGTACGCGGCCGACTTCGGCGTCGCGAGGACCCGCACCTCCCAGCTTTCGTCCAGCGCGCGTCCCGGGGGGGTGGTGGACAGGTCGACATAGGCATGGCGGCTGCGCAATCCGGCAAACACGTCCCCTGGCTGCTCCGGGTCCGTTCCCAGAACGTCCA
>CAZYJB010000561.1:0-3796 GCA_964647675.1 uncultured Verrucomicrobiota bacterium
GGTGGAACGTCATGCCGGCGCAACTGAGGCGGAGAAGGAGGCGTATCTGCGCAACGTGCCCGCCGCGCGCTGGGGAGTGCCTGAAGACATCGGCGAAGCGGTGGCTTTTCTGGCCGGGGACGGTGCCGCGTTCATCACCGGGCAAACGCTCCACGTGAACGGCGGCCACACCGTGTGCTGATTCGTCGCTTCCGGGCTTGAACCGCGCATTCACGTCGCGACACTCGCGGCGTGAAATCCCTCGGAAGGCAGTCGGTGTGGGCTTGTGCCCTGATCCTGGCCCCGGTTCTCACCGGCGCGTGGTCGGCAATCGGAGCGGACGCTTACGAACTCGGACCTGATTCGGTATCCCGCGGTCCGGGCGTGCCCGTCGGGCGCGTGGAGCGGTTCGATTTCGCGGAGTCGAAGGTATTCGAAGGCACCTCGCGCGCGGGTTGGGTCTACCTTCCGGCCCAATACGACGGCAGCCAGCCGGCGGCGCTGATGGTCTTCCAGGACGGGCATTCCTACGTCTCGACGAACGGCGCGCTGCGGGCCCCCGTGGTGCTCGACAACCTGATCGCGCGTGGCGAGATGCCGGTGACGATCGGCGTCTTCATCAATCCCGGTCACCGCGGCGAGGGTGGGCCGGCCGCGGATGGCTGGGGCAATCGCAGCAATCGCGCGGTCGAATACGATTCTCTCGGCGACGCCTATGTCCGGTTCCTGGTGGATGAACTCCTCCCGTGGGTCGCGAAGCGCTGGGACCTGAAGATCTCGTCCGACCCGAAACTGCGTGGCATCTGCGGCCAGAGCAGCGGCGGCATCTGCGCGTGGACGGCGGCGTGGGAGCGCCCCGACCAGTTCGGCAAGGTGCTCAGCCACATCGGCAGTTTCGTGAATATCCGCGGCGGGCATGTGTATCCCGCGCTGATCCGCAAGACGCCGCGCAAGGACATCCGCGTGTTCCTGCAGGATGGCAGCAACGACCTGAACAACGAGCACGGCAACTGGCCGCTGGCCAATCTCGAGATGGCCAGTTCGCTGGCCTTCGCCGGCTACGACCACCGCTTCGTGTTCGGCGATGGCGCGCACAACGCGAAACATGGCGGTGCGATCCTGCCGGACTCTCTGCGCTGGCTGTGGCGCGATGTCGCGCCCAAGCCGGCCGTGCCGCCGCCCACGCCGGCCGCCTCCGTTGCCGCCTTGGGAAATGCCGCCGATGCCTGGGAGCAGGTCGGCGAAGGCTACTCGTTCACCGATGCGGCGTGCGCTGACCGGGAGGGCAACGTTTATTTCGCCGATCTGCCCAAGGGAACGTTGCATCGCGTGAAGGCCGGTGCGGCAAAGGCGGAACTCTGGCTCTCCGATTTGCCGAAGGTCAGCGGCATGAAGTTCGGACCCGACGGCGGGCTTTACGCGTGTGTGCAGGGCGAAGGCACGAACAACGTGAAACGGGTGGTCCGCATCGACCCCGGCACGCGCCGCGTCGAGACCCTGGCCACGACGGTCCAACCCAATGATCTCGTGGTGGCGAGGTCCGGCCACCTCTACTTCACCGACACCGGAGCGGGGCAGGTGATCCGCGTCCCGTTGGCGGCCCGTGGTATGTCGAGACCGGCGCCAGTCGCCGGCGGCATCAACAAGCCGAACGGGATTGCGCTGAGTCCGGACGAGTCGCGCTTGTGGGTGAGCGAATACGGTGGCACGCGCACCTGGGAATACGTCCTCGAGCCCGACGGCTCGTTGCGCGGAGGCGAGCGCCGTGCGGTGCTGGCGGTGCCCGAAGGCAAGCCGGACAGCGGCGGCGATGGCGCGGCGACCGACGCGGCGGGACGGGTGTTTGTCACCTCGCATCTGGGCGTGCAGGTCTTCGACAGCGTCGGCCGGTTGATCATGACGCTCCCGCGACCGCAGGAGAAGGCGACGGTCAGTTGCGCCGTGGGTGGCGCTGGCCGCGAGTTCCTTTACGTGTGCAGCAGCGACCGCGTGTACCGGCGGCGGTTGGCAATGCCGTAAAGGTGGGGTGCCACGTCCCTGGGGCGCCGCGGGTGTGGGAAGGGATGGGGTGGAGGGAGGGAGCGGCTCGGCCGAGACGCCCCGCCCTACCACCAAAGGAATGCGACCGAAGAATTGGCGACCCTAACGGGACTCGAACCCGTGTCGCTGCCGTGAAAGGGCAGTGTCCTAACCGCTAGACGATAGGGTCGTCCGAAAGCGCCGCGAACACTACGGAGCCGGCGGCAGGTTTGTCACCACGTTTTCTTGGAATGAAGTCGCGATGTCCGCGGCAGCCACCATGGCCTCATTGAAAGTGGGCGACGCGCGCCACCGCCTCGGGGTAGGCCTGGCCTACGGTTCGCCACCAACCGAACGAACTCTTCAGGCCTCGGGTGACGCGCGTCGCTAAAAGGTTGGGGAAAATCGCGGGTTCAGTTCGGGTAGTGCACCACCACAAGGAAGGCATCGCAGCCGGACCGCCCGGTTTCCTCCGCCACCCAACGCCACGGTCCGCCGGCCTTGCGCGTCGATCGCGCCCGAACCGGCACGATATTGACGTCCGGATAGAGCTCTTCCACAGCCCGAGCCACTCGCCGCCGGGCCAATGCCTTCAGTTGGAGTCTGCGCTGGGTGTTCACGCGTACTGAAAACGCAGGATCGGGACGAAATCTTACGACCTAATATTCACGGTTGTTCACCGGGTTGTTCACAAAGTCGGTGGACCGCATGGCGGGTCGAATGGTGACCGGCCGCCAAACAGTTGGTAGGGTGTCGCGCGACACCGTTGCATGAAGAAAGCTGCCGCACTCGTGGGGTGGACGACCGTGGTCGGACTGGGCCTTTGGGCCTACGTCACCTTGGCGATTCAACGCGGGGAACCGGTCAGTTCTGCGACCCTCCTGGTGGCGGCGGTGTGCAGCTACGCCATCGGTTATCGATTCTACTCCAAGTGGATGGCGGCCCGTGTCCTGGCGCTGGACGACCGCCGTGCCACGCCTTGCGAGCGGCATGAGGACGGTCGGGACTTCGTCAAAACGAACAAGTGGATCGTGTTCGGGCACCACTTCGCCGCCATCTCCGGTCCGGGTCCGCTGGTGGGGCCGGTCCTGGCCGCGCAGTTCGGGTATTTGCCCGGGTCCCTGTGGATCCTGATCGGCGTGGTGCTGGGGGGGGCGGTGCAGGACATGGTCATTCTTTGCGCGTCGATGCGGCGGGACGGCAAGTCGCTGGCGCAGATGGTGCGCGAAGAATTGAATGCCACGGCCGGTGCGGTGGGCCTGGTGGCGATCCTCGCGATCATGGTGGTCCTGCTGGCGGTGCTGGCGCTGGTGGTGGTGAACGCGCTGGCCGAAAGTCCATGGGGCGTCTTCACCGTGGGCGCGACCATCCCGATCGCCCTGTTCATGGGAGGCTACCTGCGGTTCCTTCGCGCGGGTCGCGTCCTGGAAGTGTCCGCGCTGGGGGTCGTCCTGCTGCTGCTGGCGGTCTGGGGCGGGCAGTTCGTGCATTCGTCCGCATCGTGGTCGGCGTGGTTCACGCTGAAGCCGGAGCCGCTGGCGTGGAGCGTCATCGTCTACGGGTTCGCCGCCAGCGTGCTTCCCGTCTGGCTGCTGCTGGCGCCGCGCGACTACCTGAGCACTTTCATGAAGCTTGGAACCATCCTCGCGCTCGCCGTGGGGACCTTGCTCGTGTTGCCGCAGCTCAAGATGCCGGCGATCAGCACGTTCGTGGATGGTTCGGGGCTGGTGGTGCCCGGTTCCGTGTTTCCGTTCTGCTTCGTCACCATCGCCTGCGGCGCGATCTCCGGGTTCCACAC
>CAZYJB010000562.1:0-3791 GCA_964647675.1 uncultured Verrucomicrobiota bacterium
GGGAACGCTCGCCGAGTATTCAGCGAGGTCGGGGCGCACTGCGGGTGGACTCAAGGTGACGCTGCATCGCCTGCGCAACACGCTCCTCACCTGCATCCGGAACGAACTACACCGTCAGGAGGCCGGAGCATGACGCCCCGCGAACTCCGGCAACTCATCGACGAGCTTCTCGAGGGCGAGATCTCCGAGGCGGACTTCCTTCGACTCGAGGCGCAATTCTCGGTCGATGCGGAGGCGCGCCGGGAGTACTACGACCGCCTCGCCCTGTCGGCTTCCCTGGAAGCTGAGGCCGGGTCCCATGCCGGCACGGCAGCCCTGGTGTCCCCAACGCCGGCGCTCGCCGCCGCACCCTGGCGCCGGTGGTTTCCGGTTTTCGCCCGATGGACCACGGTCTTCGCGGGGCTTCTGGTCCTGGCGGTCCTGTGGCGGCGGCCATTCGGTGATCGGAACCCTGCGGAACCGCCGGCCGAGCAGCGCGCCAGCGGCTTTGCCGTGCTTGCAGCGCAGGCCGATGCGGTGTGGACGAGTCGCGATTCCCTGGCGGACCGCACCCTCGTGCCGACGGGCCCCCTGCATCTCGCGTCCGGGGTCGTCCAGATCGAGTTGTTCAGCGGCGTGACGGTGATCGTCGAGGGTGAGGCCGAGTTCGAAATTGTTTCCCCCATGGAGATGGTGGTGACCCGCGGCAGGATGCGCGCGCATGTGCCCGAGCCCGCGCGCGGGTTTCGAATCCGCACGCCGGAGGGACGAATCGTCGATCTGGGGACCGAATTTGCACTGGACGTCTCCGCCGGCCAATCCGAGGTCCACGTCCTCGAGGGTGCCGTGGAATGGCATCCGGAGGCCGAAGGGATGCAACGCCTGGAGAAAGGCGAGGCCCGGCGGTGGGGCACCGCCGGGCCGGGGGCTCCCGTGGTCGCCAATGCCGAGGGCTTCGTCGGGCTGACCGAATTCGGCGTCCGGTTGGCTTCAGCTCAGCGGTTACGCCGCGACGATTGGGAGCGGTTCGGCGCCGATCTTCGGCGGGATCCGCGGCTGACCGCGCATTACCGGATGGGGGTCGCGAAGGGTTCGAGCCGGCGGCTGCCCAATGAGGCCGGGACTGGCGGCGGGACGGGGGGGCAGACCGTGACTGAGGGTGCGGTTGTCGCGGCCGCCCGAGCCGCCGACCGCTGGGGGATGCCCGGCGGCGCCCTGGATTTCAGTCCGACTGGCAGCCGGGTCCGTATCACGGTGCCTGGCCAATTCCGCTCCCTGACCCTGCTGTGCTGGGTAAAGATCAACAGCCTGGACCGCTGGTACAACTCGCTCTTCCTGACCGACGGCCACGAACTCCACGAGCCCCACTGGCAGATCATGGACGATGGGCGTCTCTTCTTTTCGGTGAAGAAAAGCGACTCGTGGGATCCGAGGAAAGGCGAGAAGGACAAGCACATCTTCTACTCCCCGAGATTCTGGGACACCTCCCTGAGTGGCCGGTGGTTGATGGTCGCGACGGTCTATGATGTCGACGCCCGGAAGGTCACCCACTTCGTCGATGGCCGGCCGCTCAGCGAGGAAACGGTGCCCGCGGAGTATCTGGTTGAAACCGTGACCATCGGGGCCGCATCCCTGGGCAACTGGGGCCTGCCCGAGCGTGACGAGGCCCGCTTCGCAGTCCGCAACCTCAACGGATGCATGGATGAGTTCGCCCTTTTCTCCGCAGCGCTGTCCGCCGCGGAAATCCGGGAAATCTATGAGCATGGAAGACCTTAGATCGAAACCGAACCGGGCCGTCGGCCTCCTTGGGATCCTGATGTTCCTGGTCGGTTCCGCGCTCAGCGTCGATGGAGGGTCCTCCGTCGAGCGGGACTTCACGCTCAAGGTGCTGCCCCTTCTCAAGACGAAGTGCTTCGCCTGCCACGGCGAGGATCCGAAGCAGATCAAGGGCGGCCTCGACATGCTCACCCGCGAGGGCCTGCTCCGCGGAGGCGAGAACCTCCGGCATGTCGTCGTCCCCGGGGACGCCGGGGCAAGCGCCCTGATCGAGGCGGTCACCTGGACGAACCCCGACCTCGAGATGCCGCCGAAGGAGAACGACCGGCTCACCGCAGAGCAGATCGCCGACGTGCGTGCGTGGATCGACGCCGGTGCGCCCTGGCCCGGCGCGGAGGTGCAGAGACGACTGCGCGAAGCCGAATGGGCCGTCGTCTCCAACGCCGATGGGGTGATCGTGAAGACCAGCGGCGGGCTCGCCGAGGAGTGGACCTACCGGCGTTACAAGCCGGAGGATCTGTGGGCGTTTCGGCCCGTGAAGGAGCCAGCGGTGCCATCGGACTCGCACCCCGTCGACGCCTTCATCGACGCGCGACTGGCCGCGGCGGGTACGAAACCCGCGCCGCCTGCCTCGCCGTTGTCGCTCATCCGCCGCGCCACCTTCGACCTCATCGGGCTTCCGCCGACCCCGGAGGAGGTGGCGGCGTTCGAGGCGGCCTGGAACCGGGACTCCCGGGCGGCCTGGGTCGACCTGATCGACCGACTGCTCGCGAGTCCGCATTACGGCGAACGCTGGGCGCAGCACTGGTTCGATGTCACGCGTTACGCCGATACCGGGGGCATGGCGAACGACTTCGAGCGGTCGAACATGTGGCGGTACCGCGACTATGTCATTCGCGCTTTCAACGACGACAAACCCTACGACCGGTTCGTGATCGAACAGCTGGCGGGGGATGAACTCGCCGATGCGGCGGCCCTCGAGCGCCTCGGCGGTGACGCGGCCCGGCTGGCCGAGGTGCGGAGGCGCGGAGACTACTCGGAGTCCGAGGCCCGCCTGATCGTGGCGTCGGGGTTTCTTCGGCTGGGCCCCTGGGACAACGCCATGGTTTCCGAGTCCGAGGCGCGTCAGATCTACCTGGACGACCTGGTGAACGTCGTGGGCCAGACGTTTCTCTCGACGACGATGCGCTGCTTCAAGTGCCACGACCACAAATTTGATCCGCTGCCCACACGGGACTATTACCGTGTTTACGCGGCCTTTTCGGGCACGCAGATGGCGGAGCGCCCGCTGCGTTTCATTCCGGAGGAGAACCGGGCCGGGTTCGAAGAAGGGCGGAAGTTCGTGCAGAGGATGCTCAATTTCGCGACGCGCGAGAAGGACGCGCTCGTTGAGCGGCGGGAGGCCGCGGCCCGGGCCTGGTTCCAGGAGCGTGGACTCGAGTATGTTCCCGAACCCAAGCGGAAGGACCTTCCCGACGAGCAAAAGCCGCTTCGCAACGTGGGGCTCGATCATGTGGCGGAAGGCCAGCTGAAGGTGCGCGAACAGGACGAGTGGATCTGGACGCGGGCGCTGGAACGATTCGAACCGATGGTGCAGGGAGTCTATGACGGCGCCGCGCCGCCGCTGGCCTGGAACGGCGCGAGAAAACTGCGCATGCCGGACCTCATTCACGCATCCTGGCGACCCACCAACCACATCCTCATCGGAGGCTCGCTGGAGGCGCGCGGCGCCGAGGTGGGACCTGGAATCCTGAGTGCACTCCAGCTCCCCGCCGACCCCGGGCATCCGCACGAGGATCCCTACCTGTTGCCCGAGACCGTGCAGGTCCGGCGGCTCGCCCTCGCGAAATGGATCGCGCACCCCCTCAATCCGTTGGCAACGCGATCCATCGTCAACCGGGTCTGGCAGCACCATTTCGGCAGGCCCCTCGCGGCGAACCCCAACAATTTCGGGGTCAAGGGGGCCAAGCCAACGCACCCGGAACTCCTCGACTGGCTGGCGTCGGATTTCGTCGGGCACGGGTGGACGCTCAAGC